>JAEDMD010000042.1 GCA_016303195.1 Oscillospiraceae bacterium
TAAATATCTGTCATATTGTCAGTTACATCAACTACATATGAAGCCATTTTTAAAACTTCTCCCGCTTATTACAGTCCTCTCTTTCTGCATCGTAGTCACAAATCCGTGGCATAAACTGTATTACAAAGTCTTTCAGGTGCATAATATTGAATACGGTCTGCTTTTCTACATTTTCCAGTTCATTTATTATATAAGTATAATCGTTGGTATCACAATGATGGCGGTGAAATTTGCACGTGAGAAAAATCAGATAACAAAACAGGCTATCTTACTCATTCTTTCAACTGCCGTTCCCCTATCAGTCAACACTCTCACACTTTTTCACATAATCAATTCCAGAATTGAGCTTACTCCCCTGTTTTTCGCCTTTTCGAGCATCATGCTCCTTATCGCTGTGGGAAGATACGGTCTGCTCAATATCAACAGCATTGCAATGCGTGACACTATCGACAACATGAATATCGGCGTTGTTATTTTTGACCACTACAATTCTGTAACTTATAAAAACAAGGCGCTGTCAAAAATGACTGACAGCGAAAATATCCACACAATGCATGACTTTTTCCAGCGTTTTTCCAAGGATAAAGCCATTGAAGGAAGCAGCAGCGTCTATGGTATCAGCGGACGTTTCCTCAGTCTCACACCGTCAGTCTGCAAAAATGGTCAAGGAACAGATGTTGCAACTATCGTCACCGTCAATGATGTCACTGATTATTACGAGCTTGCCGAAGCTGAAAAAAGGCTTAGTATCGAGCAGGAACGCAACAGGATCGCTCAGGAGATGCATGATTCCGCAGGGCATACTTTCACTATGATAAGCTCTCTCTCAAAAATTGCAGGATGTGAGATAGTCAGTGAAAATCCCGATATATCCAAGATCTCAGAAAGCCTTGCCGATATCGACGGGCTTTCAAGAAGCGGTGTGACTCAGTTGAGATGTTCTATCAACAATCTCCGTGAGGATGAATTCATGACCACTGTCACTAAAGCTATACAGACTGTTATTGACGCTGTACGTGGTGTTGAAATTGATTTCTGTCCGCAGGGCATCGAAGATGAACGCTATTCTTTTGCGATCCGCACTGTTTATGACAACGTGCGTGAGACTATCACCAATACCATGCGTTATTCCGAAGCCGACAGGATCGACATAATCGCTAAATTTCTCGGTGACAGGCTTGAGATCTACATTCTCGACAACGGAAAAGGCTGTGAAAAGATAAAGGAAAATAATGGTCTCCGTGGAATACGTGAACGTACCGAGAAACTCGGCGGCAAGGTCAGATTCATGTCCGTCAAAGGCGAAGGATTCAGCACGATCATCAATATTCCCGTAAAAATCAAGGAGTGATACATATGATAAAGGTCGTCATTGCAGACGATATCCCGGTTCTACGTTCAGGACTGAAAGCGGTCCTTTCGCAGGACACCGACATAAAAGTTGTAGGCGAGGCTTCAAACGGTCAGGAGGCTTTTGAACTCTGCATCCGTCAGCATCCCGATGTTGTGCTGATGGATATGCGTATGCCCGACCATGACGGTGGTTACGGAACCCGCAAGATAAAGGACAATTTCAAGGATATAAAAGTCCTCGTCCTTACAACTTTCGATGACAAGGAAACTGTGAACCGTGCAGTCTCATGCGGTGCGGATGGCTATATTCTAAAAGAAATGGACAGTGACAAGATAATAAGTTCCATCAAGGCTGTGGCTGGCGGCATCAATGTTTTCTGTGACAATGTTTTCCGCTCAATAAAGCAGGATGTCATCATTCAGCAGGAAGCAAAAGATTTCGGACTTACCGACCGTGAAAGCGAGATCATAAAGCTGATATGCGACGGATGTGACAACAAGGAGATCGCCGCAAAGCTGTTTCTTGCCGAAGGTACGGTCAGAAACAGTATTTCCCGACTTCTGGAAAAGCTGGAACTGAAAGACCGCACACAGCTTGCAGTTTTTGCCATCAAAAATAATATCGTCTGATAGTCAACTCCCATCAATCGTCCACTTTAACAAAAAATTAACGAATCATCTATTGATTTATGTTTTATTTTGTGATAGAATATAAGTGTAGGGATTCTACAAAAATATTTTTTGAAAGGGGGACTAACCGTGGAGGTTCTGTTCTGGGCACTGACTTCTCTGGCTTTCATTATCGCAGAGGTGATCACAATTCAGCTTGTTTCCATATGGTTCGCAGCAGGTGCGTTCATCACTATGATCTTCGCCTACTTCATGCACCCAGGATTCATCGCCGAACTGGTAATATTCATCATCGCTTCGGCTGTTCTGCTGGTGGTGACCTATCCGCTTCTGAAAAACTGGCGGCACGTTAAACACGTTGGTACTAATTCAGAACTTGAAGTCGGCAAAACGGCAACGGTGATCGAGACTATTGACCGGGACAAAGGAACGGGCAGAGTCAGATCAAATGGGGTAGACTGGGCTGCGATATCAGCTGACGGTGATTCAGTAATCACAGAAGGCACTATTGTGACCATCGTGCGTGTACAGGGCGCTAAGCTCTTTGTTACCGCAAAAACTTAATGAAAATCATTTTCGGAGGAAATCACTATGAATGCATTATCAATTATCGTTCTTGCACTTATCATCATTATTCTTTTCATCATCGTAAGCTGCATCAAGGTCGTTCCGCAGGCTCATGTTTTCGTTGTTGAGCGCCTGGGTTCGTTCTATGCAGAATGGGAAACGGGACTTCATATCCTTGTTCCGTTCATCGACAGAATATCAGGCAAAGTCTCACTGAAAGAAAAAGTTGTTGACTTCAAGCCTCAGCCTGTTATCACTAAGGATAATGTTACTATGCAGATAGATACAGTAGTATTCTATCAGGTCACTGACGCAAAGCAGTACATCTACGGCGTTGAAAGACCTCTCGCAGCTATCGAGAATCTCTCCGCTACCACTCTCCGTAACATCATCGGCGAAATGGAACTTGATGCTACACTTACTTCACGTGACGTAATCAACACAAAGATCACTTCTATCCTCGATCAGGCTACCGACCGCTGGGGTATCAAAGTTAACCGTGTCGAACTGAAAAACATCCTCCCTCCAAGAGAGATACAGGATGCCATGGAAAAACAGATGAAGGCTGAGCGTGAGCGCCGTGAGAAGATCCTTCAGGCTGAAGGTGACAAGAAATCTCAGGTTCTTGTTGCAGAAGGTGAAAAGGAGTCACAGATACTCCGTGCTCAGGCTAAGAAAGAAGCTCAGATTCTCGAAGCTGAGGCTGAAAAGCAGGCTATGATACTTCGTGCAGATGCCGTGAGAGAGCAGAAAATGCTTGAGGCTGAAGGTGAAGCTAAGGCTATCGAAATGGTTCAGCAGGCTCTTGCTGACAGTATCGTAAAGCTGAATCAGGCTAACCCGAATGAAAGAGTTATCCAGCTCAAGTCACTGGAATCCTTCGCAAAGGCCGCTGACGGCAAAGCTACAAAGATCATCATTCCAAGCGAGATACAGGGTCTTGCAGGTCTTGCAACAGGTCTGAAATCACTGGTTGAGAATGATAAAACAGCTGAATAGAATATTTTGGTCTGAAATAAACAAAAGCCATCGGGCAGAGGTGATCTGTCTGATGGCTTTATATTTTTAATACATCTTTTTCAGCGAAACATCGTCATGATCGGGTCTTACCAGAACAACATATGTACCATATTCAACAGGATCTTCTTCACTGTATTTGAATCCTGTTAGTATACTGTAAGAACCATATATCTGACCATCAGCTTTTATGAACGATCTGCTTTGGATCGAACCTTCACCGTCGGCGGTACATTCTTTTATAATTGCATCTGCTTCCTTGTCATATTTTTTTACATCAACTTCTTTTTCGGGAACAAAATAGTCAAAATCTGCCTGCTGAATAGTTCCGTCGCCGTTCAGTTCTGCCTTGAACCATCCTTTATCGCCGATTTCCTCAATAACATCATAGTATGCCTTATTATTTCGTGAACCGTCATAGGTTTCGCCAAGCACAGGTTCAACTTTCACCGACTCGCCGTGAGGCAAGGTATCATCAAGAAATTTGTTGATCTTGTCAACCGGAAGTTCATCGGTCTTTATAAATCCTGCATTTATAACCTCAGGTGTGTTGCGGAATCTGACCACTCTCCCCTTTTCATCGAATGCCAGCTTCGCACCGTCAGATGTGGTATACATCTCAAAATTGTAATTTGGTCTTTCGCAGTCATAGCACCATTTTCCTGAAAGCTCCTCGCTGAATTTTTCTTCGGATCTTGTAAACGCAGAAGAATCTATTCCTGTGCCGTCAAGGCGAGGAACTTTGATTTGCGAACTGCATCCTGTGAGAATCAGTGTACCGATAGATAGTAAGGCTATCATTCTTTTCATAGTGTCATCTCCTTTTGTATATGTGGATATTTTTCTACAATATTATTATACATTTTTAATAATATCTTTTCAAGTGTTATTTTAAATTGTAGTGCAATTGTAATATTCTTGTAATATATTAAACTATTATATTTTTTTACAAAACCTATTTAAAAAAATTTGCCTGTACTTGTCTTTTCTACTTGCATTTAGTCAGAATTTGTTGTATAATTAAAAGTGCGTGATATTTTACAAATAAATTCATCCGAATGGTCGGAAATACAGTATAAGGCGGTAAATCAATGGTTTTTTCAAGTTTATTCTTTATTTATATATTTTTACCAATTTGTCTGCTGATGTATCTGCTTGCAAGAAATGTCAGCATGAAAAACTGGGTACTCATTATCTTCTCAACTCTTTTCTATGCATGGGGTGAGCCTGTTTACATTTTCCTTATGATAGGAACTGCCCTCATCAACTACTTTGCAGGTCGGATAATCGGCAAATATCAAGGTAAAGCAGGCGACACGATCGCTACATACTTCACTGTTATCTACGATTTTGCAATGCTTGGTATATTCAAATACAGCGGATTTATCGTTGAGAATATCAACGCCCTGCTATCATCGAATATTCCTGTCCCCGACATAAAACTGCCTATCGGTATCAGTTTCTACACGTTCCAGACAGTCTCCTATATCATCGACTGCCACTGGGAATCGGTAAAACCGCAGAAAAGCTTCAAGAACTTCCTGCTCTATCTTACCCTTTTTCCTCAGCTTATCGCAGGTCCTATCGTCCGTTACAGCACTATCGAAAAAGAGATCGAGGACAGAACTATTTCAATTACCGACGTTTCCTATGGTCTGAACCGTGTTGCACTTGGTCTTGCTAAAAAAGTGCTTCTCGCAAATCAGCTCAGCATCATCGTTGACAAGTACCTCCCGAATATCGAGGGTATCACTGTTTTCGGCGCATGGTTCGGTGCTATCGCATATGCTATGCAGATATATTTCGACTTTTCGGGCTATTCCGACATTGCCATTGGTCTCGGCCGAGTTTTCGGATTCCATTTCGACGAAAACTTCAAGCACCCGTTCATCTGCAAGGATGTTACAGAATTCTGGCAGAGATGGCACATCTCTCTCAGCACATTCTTCCGTGACTATCTGCTCTATGTTCCGATTTTCGGCAAAAGAAGAAAGTACGGCGGACTTTTCCTCGTATGGCTCTGCACAGGTATCTGGCACGGCGCTAACTGGAATTTCATCCTCTGGGGCATCTATTACGGCATTTTCGTTTTCATCGAAATGCTGATCGGCAAGAAGAATATGAAGAAGATACCGATCGTTATCCGCCAGATCTACAACAAGATCGTTATTATCGTAGGTTTTGCTATTTTCTATTTCGAGGATCTGGGCAAGCTGGGAAGTTTCTTCAAAACAGCTTTCGGTTTCGGAGGAAACGGACTCATCGGTATTCAGGATAAGATCACTTTCATGAATAATGTATATCTTTTCGCAGTTGCCATTGTCTGCTGTTTCCCGATAATCGAAGGATTGAAAAAGCTCACAGACAAGGTATTCTTCACCAAGAGTATCGCATCTGCCGTAACTGCTGTATGCTCGGCTATACTCCTGCTCCTCACAAGCGTTATGCTTGTTGATGCGACCACAAATCCGTTCCTGTACTTCCGTTTCTGATAAATGAGGTAACATAATGAGTGAAATGAATAACAAAAAAGACGGCTCACAGGAATATGTGGGACGTTACGAAAAAAAAGAAAATGAATATGTCGGCAGATATGAAAAAACTGCTGAACAGCCGTTGAGAAAACTCAAACCGCTGAAAAAAGCAACTGTACAGCCTGCTGAAAATGCACAGGTTGCTTCTGAGCCAAAGCCCGTTCCGAAGCGTCCTGCAAACGGTCAACCGCCAAAAAAACGCCCTGTCTCCCCTGCTCAGGCAAAAAAACAGAAAGCCGCCGCCGCAAAGAAAAAAGCCCGTGAACAGGCTTTTATCAGAAAGCAGAAAAGAAAGGAACGCAGACGCAATCGCATAACCAATGCTGTTGCATGGATAAATGTTGCGGCTGTCGGCGGAATTCTGTTTTGCGGTGCTGTTTATATGTTCGCTTTCGAGCATGAAACCATCTCAAATGATGAAAACCGCTACCTTGCAAAATTCCCCGAATTTTCAACGGAATCATACTTCAAGGGAGAATATACCGAGGGTATCGCCAATTACTTCAACGATACAGTCCCGAACCGTGATTTCTTCAAGAAGATCATCACCAACGATATTATGCCGCTGAAAGGCCGTAAATTCGGTGATGACGGCGTTGAACTCATTGGTATGGCTGTTGAAAAGAAGCAGACCGCTACAACCACAACCGTTTCCACAACTGTCGGCACAGGTACAACCGCCGAAACTTCTGCAACAGAAACTACAACAACTCTGCCCAAAGCCATTGATCCTGCTGTTGACGGAGAAATGGCAAACAACATCCTCATCGCTAACAATCGTGGTATCATGATCTACGGCGGTGCATGGGGAGCTGAAAAGGAATATGCCGAGTATGTCAATTCGTACAAGGAGCAGATGCCAAAGGTGGACGTTTACTCACTTGTTGCACCGACAGCCTGCTCTTTCTATACTCCCGAAAACTACAAAGACCTCTTTGAAAGCGAGAAGAAAGACCTTGACAGCATTGCAAAATCACTCAAGAAGGTCACTGCTGTTGATGCTTACACTCCTCTACTCGCTCACAAAAATGAGGATATTTATTCCCGCACCGACCACCATTGGCAGCCTCTCGGCGCTTACTATGCCGCCGAAGCATTCGCTGAAGCCGCAAAGGTCGATTTTGAGCCGCTGGACTCATACAAGAAGATGACGCTTTCAAATTATGTGGGCACTCTCTATGGATACTCTCAAAGCACTGATCTTCTCAATCATCCTGAGCGATTTGTTTACTACAAGCCAAAGGATCTTGCATCTCTCAAGGTCACACAATACAACACATATTTCGGTGAACCTGTTGATGCCGAACTGTTCAACGATCCCGCTAATCTTGATAATTCCAGCTATTATCTCGTTCTCGGAACTGATGAACGTATCGTTCATGTCGAGAATCCTAAGTGTAAAAACGGCAGGAATCTCGTTATTTTCAAGGACAGCTACGGAAACGCTCTGCTTCCGTTCCTTGTTGGTTCATTCGAGAATATCTACCTCTGCGATATCAGATACTTCAACCTCAATGCTGTCAGCTTCGCAGAAGAAGTTGAGTGTACAGATATGCTGTTCGCTATGTGTACTTATTCTGCTGTCGGCCCTAACAAGGACTACATCTACTGGAATATCAATCAATAAGGTGAACTGCAATGAGTGATAATACTAACGATAAGGAAGGATTTGTTGATCTTTCGGAGAAAAACAGTGAGGACTGTGTCCCCCTTGATTTCAGCTACTACAACGTTTCCGACCATTCGGGAATAAAGCGTATCGCCTTGATAATCGGAGGATGCCTCCTTTTTACTGCGGTCCTCATCGGCACTCTTTCAGAGATCAGCCGAAGAACCAGCAAACCTGTCGATATCATAATTGAAGCACCGTCTGATTCATATGCAGGCAGTCCTTTCGCTGATGATACTAATCTGATCGCACAATCCATGACCGAAAACGGTCTGTATTACAACGAATATGACAATCATATCCGTATCACAGGCTTTCGTGATATGCTTTATCCGTTCCCTATGGAGATACCGCAATATATCAACAATAAACCTGTGGGAGAGATAGATTATTATGTTTTCTCCTACTCGGTGCTGAAATCACTGACGATTCACGATCCACAGTGTATATTTTTCGAGGATGGCTCTCTGCCTCCTGTTGATACAAAAGTCACGATAATCGCTCCTGCCGGATCCAAAGCACAAGAAATTGCCGAAAAATATGGCAATCCATTTATAGCTGAATAATTTACGAAAGGAAACGCAATGAAAGAACTCTCTTTTCCCTTTGACAGTAAACTGCTCCTGAGAAAGCGCAAGGCGCTGAAAAAACAGCTCCTCGCTGATAATTCACAGCGCATCCACAAAAAAATAGCTGTTCTCGGAGGCTCTACAACTAACGATATAATCTCAATGATGGAGCTTTTTCTGCTGAATTTCGGCATTGAGCCTGAATTCTACCAGTCTGAGTACAACAAGTTCTATGAGGATGCTGTTTTCAGCAATCCCGAACTTGACAGCTTCGCTCCCGATATTATCTTCATCCATACCACTTCACGAAATCTGACCATGCTCCCTGAAAGCCCTGCCGAGTCACCTGAACAGATACAGGCAAGGCTGGACGATCAGTTCGGTTATTTCAAGCAGATATGGTTGTCGCTGATGGAGAAATTCTCATGCCCAATCATCCAGAATAACTTTGAACTGCCGCTTTTCCGCAGAACAGGCAGCTATGACGGCTGGGGATACAGTGGAACTGCCGCTTTCATAAATCGTCTGAATGTGCTGTTTTCGGACTATGCACGTAATAATAACGGCTTCTATATCAATGATATCAACTACCTCTCTTCGGTCATCGGTCTTACGAACTGGCACGATCCCGAAGCGTGGTATATGTTCAAACACGCCGTAAGTATGAGCGCTATACCCGATCTGGCATACAGCGTTTCATGCATAGTTAAATCAGTTTACGGCAAGAATCAGAAGGTTATCGACCTTGACCTCGACAACACCCTTTGGAGCGGTGTTATCGGTGACGATGGTCAGGAAGGCATCGAGATAGGCCCTGAAACAGCTGTTGGTCAGTCATTCAGCGAATTTCAGGAGTTTATCAAGGGGTATAAGAACTACGGCGTGGTTCTGGCTGTCTGCTCTAAAAATGATGAGGAAAACGCACTTCTCGGTCTTGACCATCCAAGCAGTGTGCTTCATCCTGATGATTTTGTTTCCATCAAGGCTAACTGGGATCCGAAAGACAGAAATATCGCTGAATCTGCCTCCGATCTCAATCTCGGACTTGACAGCTTCGTTTTCATAGACGATAATCCTGCTGAATGTGCTATCGTTGAAGGTCAGCTTCCGATGGTGAATGTTGTCAATCTTACTTCGGTTGACAATGCTATGTACTGCCTCAGCAGAGGAGGATATTTCGAGGTAACTTCTGTTTCAGCTGATGATCTCAAGCGCTCGGAAATGTATGCCGCAAACGCTCAGAGAGCTGCTCAGCAGAAAAGTTTCGGAAGCTATGAAGATTATCTTCTCAGCCTTGACATGAAAGCGGAAATTGTCGGATTTCTCCCTGTTTATCAGCAGAGGATCACTCAGCTCACCAATAAGAGCAACCAGTTCAACCTGACCACAAAGCGCTACACCGAGACTGAGATACATGAAGTCAGCGAGAGCGCCGATCACATCTGTCTATGCGGCAGACTTGCAGATAAATTCGGCGATAACGGCATAGTTTCGGTAGTTATTGGTAAGCAGAACGGCGATGTTCTTGATATGGAGCTTTGGCTCATGAGCTGTCGTGTTCTGAAACGAGACATGGAACTCGCAATGCTTGACGAGGTTGTCAGACTCGCAAAGGAGCGTGGCATCCGCCGCATAAACGGCTACTATTACAAGACCGCCAAGAATAATATGGTATCTGAGCTGTACGGTGCTTTCGGTTTTCAGCTTGATGAAAAGCAGGAAAACGGCGATTCTGTATGGCATCTGGATATAGATTCATACGCAAACAAGAATAAAGTAATAAAAGTTAACGAAAAGGAGAACTGCAATGAATAAGAATGATGTTATCGCAAGACTTAACGAGGTTTTCAGAGATGTTTTCGGCGACGATTCCATCACTGTGAACGCAAACACAACTTCCGCCGATATCGACGATTGGGACAGCATCGAGCATATCAACCTTGTTGCCGCTGTTGAGGAAGAATTCGGTATGCGCTTCAAGATGCGTGAAGTTTCAGGCATGAAGAACGTGGGCGAAATGATAGATATCGTCTGCGAAAGAGGTACTAAGTAATGAAAAAAAAGAAGATCAGGAGACTCATCGCTGTTCTGTGCTGTCTTGTTGTTTTATGCTGTCTCAGTGCATTCGGATTTTCTATGAAGCCCGTAAACTACTCTGTCAGCTCAGATAAACTCAGCAGCAGCGTCAATGTGGTGTTCATCTCCGATCTTCACAACTGCTTTTACGGCGGTACTGACCAGTCGGGCTTATGGGAGGCTGTAAACGCTTCCCGGCCCGATATTGTCATTTTTGGCGGTGATGTCATAGATGCGTGGGGCGGTACTGAATACGCTCTCCGTATCATGAAAATGGCTAATGAGAAATATCCCTGCGTTTATACTCCCGGAAACCATGAGAGTATGCGTGACGATATGGACGAATTCAGCAAGCAGGTCAGTGATATCGGCATCCCGATACTTCTCGGCAATAAAGCTGAATTTAAAGTAAAGGGGCAGAGTATCCGTATCTACGGTATTCAGGAGGTTCAGTCATGGGGAAGGAAAGCTCCTCAGATAGATGAGTGCTACGATGATCTGGATGAAAATTATTACAACATCCTTCTCGCCCATCAGCCTGAGCAGATAGACCGTATTCTTCGCAGTGACAAGCATTTCGACCTCATTCTGTCAGGACACGCTCACGGCGGTCAGTGGAGACTGCCGAAAATTCTGGATCAGGGACTTTATGCCCCCGATCAGGGTATTTTCCCCAAATATACAAGCGGTCAATATTCCTATGACAGCACAACACATATAATCAGCCGAGGCCTTGCAAGACCTGTGAGAATGATATTCATTCCACGTATCTTCAACCGCCCCGAACTGTCGGTCATAAAGATAAATGGATAATTTAAAATTACCGCTTGAAAAGACTTGTTTTTTTATTTTAAAAATGGTATAATAATAAGGTGCAAACATTTTATTGAGAGGACATAGCCTTATTTATGGAAAAAGAAAAAAATTTTACGGATAATGCCGCCGAAAATGTCATCTGCGGCAGAAATCCGGTTATAGAAGCACTTAAATCAGGAGCTTCAATTGATTGTATATATATGGACGGCAATGGCGGAAGTCTCAACGTTATCCGCCGACTTGCCAAAGAAAACGGAGTTGTAATAAAAGACGCACAGGATAAAAAGCTGTCCCAGCTTTCAGGCGGTGCTTCACATCAGGGTGTTGTCGCTGTCGGGGCTTGCGGTGAATATGTCACTGTCGAAGATATCCTCGCTGTTTCACGTGAGAAAGGCACTAAGCCTTTCATCATCA
>JAEDMD010000043.1 GCA_016303195.1 Oscillospiraceae bacterium
TATTTCAGATTTTGGGTTTTCTTCGACTGCACATTTCTTGACAATTCCACTCATAGCTCGGCTGTGAGGACTTTTTTGCATAATTCAATACCATAAAACAATTTCACGTATCTTTCACAGACCGGAAGCAAAGATTCCACATTCATGCAGTATAATTCCACTTTCGTTCCATTATCTTCTCAAATATATGCGATATAATACAATCATAGAAACAAACACAACTCTCCCAACGAAAGGAAGTTTTATTATGAAAAAAACATATATTACATCAGCAATGATAATGGCATTAACATTAGCTTCAATGACAGGATGCGGTGAAAGCTCTGTATCACAGAACACTTCATCAACTGCAAAGACAGCAACTTCTGTATCAGACACAAAAGAATCGGTCACAGCTGAAAAGTCAACTGAGTATTATGCTGACGAAAGTGACGAAGCCATTGAAGTAAAACAGCTTTCAAACGAAACAGAGGAAACTACATACACTCAGCGGGACCTTGAACAGACCGCAGATACAAGTGAAGCACAGAACATAACAGTTGCCGATAATAAGACCATTGATATTACCGATGAGGGCGTGTATATACTATAAGCGGCAGCGCTGAAAATTGCACTATCAGAATCAATGCAGAAGATTCCGCAAAGGTTCAGCTTGTACTTGATGGAGTAAACATTGAGAATGAAGACTTTCCTGCTATATATGTTCTTTCAGCAGATAAGGTCTTCATAACCACTACCGACAGCGATAATACACTTACAGTCAGCGGTCAGTTCACAGCTGACGGCGAGAACAACACCGACGCAGTCATTTACTCAAAGGATGACCTTGTACTCAACGGTACGGGCACTCTCAATGTTACATCAAACTACGGCAACGGTATCACATCAAAGGATGATATGAAGATAACAGGCGGCACATATAATGTTACCTCTGCACTCGACGCTTTTGAAGCAAACGACTCTATCTCAGTTAACGACGGAACATTCAATGTCATCACAAACAAAGACGGCTTCCACTGCGAGAATGACGAAGCCGAGGGCACTATCACTATATCAGGCGGCACATTCACTATCAACGGCGAAAGCGACGGCATACAGGCTTGTGCAGTTCTTCAGATAGACGGCGGAACTTTTGATATCACCGCTCCCGAGGGCATTGAAGCTACATACATAGTCATCAACGAGGGCAATATCAATATCAATGCAAGTGATGACGGAATCAACGCTTCTGCAAGCTCAAACGCTTACGAAACAGCTATCGTATTCAACGGTGGAAATGTCAATGTAACTATGGGACAGGGCGATACAGACGCCATCGACTCAAACGGCTCGATATATGTTAACGGCGGAACTATTAACATCACAGCACAGATGTCCTCCTTCGACTATGTCGGAAATGCTGAATTCAACGGCGGCACTATTATCGTCAACGGACAGGAAGTTTCTGAAATACCGCAGAGCATGATGGGCGGCGGTATGAGAGGCGAAATGAACGGAAACATGAACGGCGGCTTCGGCGGTGGACGCGGCGGCCGATTCTGATAGCATAAGGTGATATTATGATCGGAACTGTTCAGACTCAGAAAATATTCTTCGCAATGGGGACAGTCAATACCATAACTGTATTTGAAGAAGCTGATGAAGCTCTTTCAGCAGCAAAAGAACGAGTAAAAGACCTTGACCGCAAACTGTCAGCATATTCCCATGACAGCGAGATATACTCAATAAACAGCTGTGCAGGCATTGCTCCTGTTGAGGTTTCAATAGATACATTCAAGCTCATAAAGCATTCCATAATGTATTCAAGGTTGACGGATGGGCTGTTCGACATAACATCAAGACCACTGTCACAGTTATGGAAAAATGCGATCAGATGTGGACAGCTTCCCTGCGAAAGTTCACTTAATAAAGCACAAAAGCTTGTAAATTACAAGGACATTATCCTCGATTACACAAAACGCACAGTAATGCTGAAAAACAAGGGACAGCAGATTGACCTCGGAGCTATCGCAAAGGGCTATGCTGCGGACGAAGTCAGAAATATACTTCACGCCTATGGCATAAAAAATGCTGTTATCAACTTCGGTGGAACTATTATAAATATTGGAAAGCGGCGAAATATCGGTATACAAATGCCGTTTGCTCCCAACGGGCAGTCCGCTGCTTCAATTAAAGTCGAAAACGGAAAAGCCGTTGTATCATCGGGACTATATGAGCAATTTTGTATCATTGACGGCAGCTTCATACATCATATAGCAGATATACGGACAGGCAAGCCGTCAGATTCGGGATCGCTGGGCGTTACTCTTATTGGAGACAACGCAGAAGAGCTTGATGCACTTGCGACTGCTGCTTTTATTATGGGTGCAGAAAAAAGCATAGAGTTACTGAAACAGCACAATATCGAAGCACTGTTTATTACAGGTGACAACAAAGTCTACGTCACTGAAAATCTGAGAGAAATAATAAGGATGTGATCATATGAAGAATAAGATATCCTCCATACAGATAGTCAGAGCGGTCATTCAGCTTATAGCCTTCATTACCGTACCCGCCCTGTTTATCACCATATTTTCGTCAATCGGAGAGATCATATCATCGATTGCAGACGGCAGCTTTGTTCTGCTTGATAATTTAGGCAGATTAGTACTGATACTGGGAGTATTCCTCATGACAGTTGTCTGGGGAAGATTCTTCTGCGGATTTATCTGCTCTTTCGGAGCAATGCAGGACTTGTTGAATTCTATTGGTAAGCTGATACCTTTCAAAATAAAAGTTCCTGAAAAGGCTGATAAATGGCTGAAGCTTCTGAAGTACGCGGTACTTGCCTTTGTGGCAGTCGGCGTATGGGGATTCTCGGTCACAGGTGATATCATATGGAGCCCCTGGGCAGTATTCGGCATATACAGTTCTCTCAGCGGCTGGAGCAGTCTGAAATATTTCCTAACCCTCGGCGGAGCACTTCTGCTTCTTATCATCATAGGTTCGCTTTTCATTGAACGTTTCTTTTGCAGGTATCTCTGTCCGCTCGGAGCGCTGTTCTCACTGGTGTCACGTTTCAGGATATACAGTCTGAAACGCAAGCCTGATAAGTGCGGAAACTGCAAGCTATGCACATCAAAGTGCTCAATGGCTATACCTCTTTACAAGTACGATGAGGTCCGCTCGGGTGAATGTATAAACTGTATGAAGTGTACTTCAGTATGTCCCAATGAGAATATATCGGCTGAAACACTTCCTGCTATATCAGGAACTGTTGCCGCAACAGCTGTGGCTGGTCTTTACTACGCAGGAGTTCTCACTTCTGTTCCCGATACTGCGGCAGTAAGCGAATTGCCGTTCCAGAATACTTTTGAAGATGCCACTAATACTATATATGCAGACGGAACGTACAAAGGCAGCGGTGAAGGATTCCGAGGTGATGTCGATGTCACTGTCACAGTTGAAAACGGCGTTATTACTGATATTACAGTTGATTCGTACAAGGACGATAAGGAATTCTTCCAGAAAGCAAAAAGCAGCGTGATATCTGGGATCATCAAGTCTCAGAGTACAGACGTTGATGCAGTGAGCGGTGCGACTTTCAGCAGCAACGGCATAATCAATGCAGTAAAGAACGCTCTCGGAGAAGAAATTGCCGAAGTAACCGAACCAACAGCAGAGCAGACGAGAAAGCACACAAAACACACAGAATCTGCAACAGAAACTGCCGAACCCGTGACCGAAGAAGTTACTGGACCGGGAACTGAAGCTCCCGAAGAAACTATAACTTCTGATGAAAACAGCATAGCTTCAGAAATATCAGAACAATTCGCAGACGGAGTTTACACAGGCACTGGAAACGGTTTCAGAGGAGCAACAAATGTGACTGTTACCGTTGAAAACGGTGAGATAACCGATATTACTGTTAATACAGTGATGACGAGCAGTTTTTCAGCCGCGCTGAGAACGGAGTGATTTCCTCGATCATCAAGTCTCAGAGCACAGATGTTGATGCGGTGAGCGGCGCAACATTCAGCAGCAATGGTATAAAGGAAGCTGTTGCTGACGCTCTCGGTATTGAGTTCACAAATCCCAACAGCACACAGCAGAAAGGTCACGGCGGCAGACATTCTCACTGAAACAAAGCGCTCTTTACAAAAGGGCGCTTTTCATGTATAATAATTACAGTATTAATACGGAGGTGTACCATGTCGAAGATACTGATAGTTGATGACGAGCCGAATATAGTAACTCTCATAAGCCGTTACGCTCAGCGTGAGGGATACGATACCGTTACCGCTTCTGACGGAAGAGAAGCCATAGACAAGTGTCGGAGCGAGGATTTCGACGTTATAATCATGGACGTTATGATGCCGGATACAGACGGATTTACAGCATGTAAAAAGATAAAGGAATTCAGGGATATCCCTGTGATAATGCTCTCCGCAAGAGGTACGGAGTTCGATAAGCTTTTCGGTTTTGAGGTCGGCGTTGATGATTATGTCACCAAGCCATTTTCTCCTATGGAACTTATGGCGCGTATCAGAGTCGTACTCAGTCACAGCAGAAGTACAGTACAGAGATCCGACAGCGGAAAGCTTACTGTCGGCGGAATCGAGATTGACACGCTCGGACTGACTGTCACTGTGGACGGCGAAAAGGCAGAGCTGACTGCAAAAGAGTATGCACTTCTGTTGTTATTAGTGAAGAATAAGGGAATTGTCCTTTCCCGTGACAGGATACTCAATGAGGTATGGGGCTATGACAGTTTCGGCGTTGACAGAACTGTTGACTGGCAGATAAAGCTTCTCCGCAGCAAGCTTGGTGACTACCGCGACAGCATAAAAACAGTGCGAGGGGTGGGGGATAAATTTGAAATGTAAAACAAATTCATTCCGTAAAAAACTGATCAGCTACTTCATGTTTTTTACTGTTGTCATATTCACTGTTCTGTGGCTTTTGCAGACGGTTTTTCTGCAAAAATTCTATAATGGCATGATAATCAAAAACACTGTAAAGGTCGCTGATAAAATTAGTGAAGAAAGCCGGAACAGTGATATCACGTCGTACATCGACGATGTATCTCGAAGTAATACAATACTTGTTTTCGTGACTGATACTGCCGGAAATATCCTTTACAGCTCCGACGAGTACAAAAAGGGACACAAATTCAGAAGTGACCGTATGGAAATGGCAGATGATCACATTGAAAGGTATGACCATTACAGGGAACTGCCGGTAAACTATGATGAATTTCTCAGTGCTGTCAATTCCTCAGACAGCGGGGAAGCCGTGATAAATAACGATGACAGCTATGTTTACGGCAGACTGATCGACTATTACGGCTATAATGAAAAGGCTGTTCTTTACCTCAGTACGCCGCTCAACGCAGTAGGTTCGACTGCACGTATCATACGTATACAGCTTATATGGGTAACACTGCTGTCAATAATCATAGCTTTTGTTCTTGCACTATTTATGTCAAAGAGTTTTTCAAAGCCGGTGGCACAGCTAAATGAAAAAGCGCATAAGATAGGTGAGAAAGATGATAATGTGGATTTCAACGAAGGATTCTGCACTGAGCTTGACGAGCTGAATACTACTCTTGATACGACTTCCGAGAAACTGAAAAAGAACAGGGATTTCCAGAACGAACTGCTCGCAAATGTCTCTCATGACCTGCGTACTCCTTTGACTATGATAAAGGGATATGCTGAAATGATAAGGGATATTTCACGTGAAGACGAAAAGCAGTGTGCGGAGGACGTTGCAGTTATCGTAGAAGAAGCAGACAGGCTCACTGCTCTTGTGAACGAGATACTTGAGTATTCCGAGCTTCAGATGTCCGACAGCGAAACCGTAATGAATGACGTTGTTCTCAGCGATACGGTAACATCTGTTGCGGACAGCTTCGAGAAGCTGTATTCAAAGGAAGGTTATGTCTTTGAACGCAATATTGCCGATAACATCCATGTCGAGGGAAATGCCTCACGTCTCCAAAGAGCAGTATATAATCTGCTGGATAATGCTGTGCGCCATGCAGGGGAGGACAAATGGACAGGTGTTTCGCTAAGAACGGAAAAGGGGAATGTTATCATTGAAATATCTGACCACGGCAGCGGAATTGCTGCCGATGAGCTTGAACATATCTGGGACAGATACTATACCAGGCGTCAGCGCAGCGGTAAGGGCGTTTCCGGTCTGGGGCTTGCTATCGTAAAGCAGATCATCAGCCAGCATAATGGCATTTGCAGGGCTGAATCCGTGGTAGGTACGGGCAGCGTTTTCAGTATTGAACTAAAAAGCATTTAAAGCAGAGAAAATATGTAAATGGTAGGTTCAGGCGATACGATATTGATTGTTGAATATTGAACTAAAAACATTTCCGCACCACTGAAATAGTCAACAGTGGTGCGGATTTCGCTTTATATTTCATTCAATCGGCAGATCTATAAATGTTGGCTCATGCTTGGCTTCACGTACATATCTGAGCATATCCTCTCGTAGCAGGCGGACTGTCGAAGTATTGATACCCGGATGTCCGCAAATGTATTCATCGCTCATAAGGTCGTTATCTATGACGAGCTGAATGTTGTTATCGGTATCAAATATAAGCTCCAGCGCTGATACTGAGCCGGGGATTAGTAAAGCTTAGTATCTTTATAAAGCAAGGATATGACGTTGTAGACTGTTTGAAGCTTTCTGGATATTTTATGAATCCCTTTAGTGAAATGATTGTTAATTCAATTAAGAAAGCATCTGAACGTAATGGTTGTTATAATCACTGCAGCATTGATTAATAAATTAATTATATAAAATCAGCTCCCGAAAGGGAGCTGGCTTATTTTGTAACGTTTATACCACCTATATGTCGTGTGAATTTCGTGTGAAAACGTGTGAAAAACAACTGATTTTTCTCACACGCGACTGCATATTTGCAGTTATACCTGTTTTGAATAGGTAAAAGAAAAGCCTGTATTTCGGTGCTTTTCTCGAAATACAGGCTTTATCGTTCTGGCAGGGGCAGAAGGGCTTGAACCCTCGGCACGCGGTTTTGGAGACCGCTGCTCTACCAACTGAGCTATACCCCTATTTGTTATTTTATTTGTTGTGTCCCTCACAACGTAATTAATTATATCACAAAGAATTGAGCTTGTCAACACTTTTGAATATATTTTTTTTATTTAACCAAAACAAGTGCTTTTTGACCATAAATATGATGAAAAATCAAAAATAATTGCATCACTCTTGAAAACATACTAAACCTATGGTATAATAATAGTTGGCAAGAATTTCGACAAAGATAGAATGAGGATAAAATGGAATTGATAAAAGCAACATTGAACGACGCTGAAATTCTTTGGGAAATGCAGAAAATAGCATTCTCTGAACTTTATGAGAAGTATCAGGATCATGATACAAGTCCTGCCAATGAGCCGCTGAAAAAAATGATCGAACGGCTTGAACAGGATTTTACCTACTACTATTTTATTGTTAGCAGCGGCGATAAAGTCGGGGCGGTACGTGTGGTGGATATGAAAAATGATTCACCAAAAAGAGTTTCCCCCATATTTATAATGCCTGAATTTCGCAGAAAAGGCTATGCGAGAACTGCAATGCTTGAAGCCGAAAAGCTACATGGCGAAGAAAACTGGGAGTTGGAGACGATTCTTGAAGAAGACGGGAACTGCCGCCTTTATGAGTCGCTCGGATACCGAAAAACAGGCAAATATGTTAAAATCAACGATATAATGACACTTGTTTATTACAGAAAATAATGGAGGCGAAAAATGATAAAGGATATTGAAATGTCGATCGACGGCATGGGAATGGCTGTATATTCCGACGGATGTATGAGCGGAGTTACAGAAGAAAGCGATTTTTTCAGCAGTGATTTTGCAGAACCGAGTAGAATGGCAGAACACATCAGAAAAGGCGATATTACGGGATTCTGCACAGGATCAGGCGGAGATTTCACATTGAAGATACGTGAAGGCTATCCCGACAAGGAGACTGATGAAGCATATCCTGTATCCGTAAGGCTCGGACTGGAGGTAAGAGGCGGAAAAGTCTCATTTATTGACATTTATTGGCTCATGGAATGGAGCGGAACTGCTCCCGAAGAACAGCAGATCGAGCTGGAGGATGGTTTTTATCATCTCACTGTTCTGACACGGCTTCCTGACAGTGGATACTGGGGAGGCGAGCAGACGATCTACATATACTTTAACAAACTTGATGCAATGCCGCAGCTTACATGGAAAGGTGTACCACAATTGTTTACTGACTGACAGGAGGATAAATGGATATACTGGTAACAGGCGGAACGGTTTTCGTAAGCCGATTTACAGCCGAATATTTTGCAGGAAGGGGACATAATGTTTTTGTTCTCAACCGTGGAAATGACGTTCAGTCAGTTGGCGTTACTCATATAAAAGCAGACCGCCACGCTCTTGGTGATATGCTGAAAAAATACCGATTTGATGCGGTAATTGACGTTACAGCGTACAATGGCAAGGACGTTGCCGATCTTCATGAAGCGCTTGGCAGGTTCGGGACATATATACTTATCAGTTCAAGCGCAGTTTATCCCGAATCACTTTCGCAGCCGTTCAGCGAGGAACAGCAAACAGGCGCAAATGGTATCTGGGGCGCATATGGAACAGATAAAATAGCGGCTGAAAACTACGTGATATCGCATATTCCCGATCATTACATCCTTCGGCCGCCATATCTTTACGGGCCAATGAATAATGTTTATCGTGAAGCGTTCGTATTTGATTGTGCAGAAAGGGGGATGCCGTTTTATCTGCCGAAGGACGGAAGTATGCCGCTCCAGTTCTTTCATGTGCGTGATCTGTGCCGATTTATTGAGATACTGATTGAAAAAAAGCCGAAAGATCGCATTTTCAATGTGGGCAATACAGAGGGCATCAGCACCCGTGAATGGGTCGGAAAATGCTATAAGGCAGTCGGCAAAGTTCCTGATTTTGTTTCGGTAAGCGGTGATGTTCCGCAGAGGAATTATTTCCCGTTCTACGATTATGCGTACATTCTTGATGTTGCGAAGCAAAACGAGCTTATGGCAGAACTGACAGACATTGATGAGGGACTGAAAGAATGTTACGAATTGTACAAACATAACAAAGCATCAGTAAGGAGAAAGCCGCTGCTTGAATATATTGACATTAATTTAAAATAAGGGAGAGTTTAAATGAAAATTTCTACAAAAGGAAGATATGCACTGCGAATGTTGACTGATCTTGCTAATCATCGTGATGAAGGATTTGTTTCGCTTAAAGACATTGCAGAAAGGCAGAATATTTCCAAAAAATATCTTGAACAGATCGTACCTATGCTGAATAAGGCAGGTCTGCTGAGAACCAACCGTGGCAATAAGGGCGGATATATGATGGCAAAAAAGCCGGAAGAAGTTACGGTTGCCGATGTTCTGACGGCAACAGAGGGAAGTCTTGCACCTGTTTCATGTCTGGAGTTTGAACCTAACGAATGTCCGATGAAGGAGAAATGTTCGACACTCTACATCTGGGAAGGATTGTACAAAACTATCACGGATTATTTAACGAGTATCACTGTACAGGATATAGTTGAGAATTCGTCAGATATTGACGGCGGAGACTACTGCATATAAAAACTGCTTTTATGCAGACATATCAAGAAAAATCCCGACAAACACTAACTGTTTGCCGGGATGATTTTTATTCAAACATAGGAGTTGAGAGATAACGCTCACCTGTATCAGGAAGAAGTGCAACTATTGTTTTGCCCTTGTTTTCAGGACGCTTAGCAAGCTGGATCGCAGCCCATACAGCAGCGCCTGATGAGATACCAACAAGAACGCCTTCATTTCTTGCGATATTTCTGCCTGTCTCAAATGCATCTTCATTTGAAACAGTAATGATCTCGTCGTAAATATCGGTATTCAGTGTGTCAGGAACGAAGCCTGCGCCAATGCCCTGAATCTTGTGTGGGCCTGCTGTGCCCTCGGAAAGAACAGGGGAGCTTTTGGGTTCAACTGCAACGATCTTGACATCAGGATTCTGAGACTTGAGATATGCACCAACACCGCTGAGAGTTCCGCCTGTGCCGACACCTGCAACGAAAATATCAACCTTTCCGTCAGTCTCGTTCCAGATCTCAACACCTGTTGTTTTCTGGTGGATAGCAGGATTTGCAGGGTTTGTGAACTGTGAAGGGATGAAGCTGTTCGGAATTTCCTGAGCAAGCTCCTCAGCTTTTGCGATAGCTCCCTTCATACCCTTGCTGCCCTCAGTAAGAACCAGTTCAGCACCGTAAGCCTTCATGAGATTTCTGCGCTCGATGCTCATTGTCTCAGGCATTGTGATGATAAGGCGATAACCCCTTGAAGCGGCAACTGATGCAAGACCGATACCTGTATTTCCGCTTGTAGGCTCAATGATTACGCTGCCCTCTTTAAGAAGACCCTTAGCCTCAGCATCGTCGATCATAGCCTTGGCAATTCTGTCCTTTACGCTTCCGGCGGGGTTGAAATACTCCAGTTTTGCGAGGAGAGTTGCATTGATCTCAAGATTTTTTTCTGTATTTGTGAGTTCGAGAATTGGTGTACCTCCGATGAGGTCTGTGATTTTCTTGTAAATGCCCATGATAAATTACTCCTTTATAATAAAAATTTTAATGTGCATAGCGATAAGCGAATTGAATGAGTCAACATCGTTTGCTTTTCATAAATTACACCTCATTTTCTATTTCGCCTATATGTTTGGTATGAATATATTATAGCAGGTCAGTAGGGATTTGTCAAGAGCTTTTGAAATATTTTTCAAAATACTTGTAAAACGGCGGAAAATCTGGTATAATATTCCCATACCTTTTTGTGCTGATGTAAGCTGTGGTTAACATAATACATTGCTCAATAGGGGAGATGTTTCGACTATGGCTTGCTGATATTTTGATAAGGAGGAAAATATGAATATACAGATTTTCGGAACTAAAAAATGCTTTGACACAAAGAAAGCAGAGCGCTATTTCAAGGAGAGAGGCGTGAAGTATCAGTTCATTGATATGAAAGAAAAGGGAATGAGCAGGGGAGAGTTCAACAGCGTAAAGCAGGCTGTCGGCGGAACTGATGCTCTTATAGATGAAAAATGTAAGGATCAAGATCTTCTGGCGCTTCTGAAATATCTTTCAGATGAGGATAAAGAGGAAAAGATACTGGAAAATCCTAAGGTCATCAAAACTCCCGTGGTCAGAAACGGCAAAAAAGCAACACTTGGCTATTGCCCTGATGTATGGAAAGAGTGGGATTAAGAGCGGTCGGACTGTGAGCATAGGTGCTTGCAGTCCGATTTTTAGGTTTGACTGCAATAAAATATTGCCAAAATTTGATAACTTTTATTATAAAAAGACAAAATAAAGTTAAAACAAAAAAATATCTTGAATTCTATTGACAAATGCGTATTCTCGGTGTATAATATTAAAGTACTTTGCGAGTGTGCTGGAATAGGCAGACAGGCACGTTTGAGGGGCGTGTGTCGAGAGACGTATGGGTTCAAGTCCCATTACTCGCACCAAAGGGAGATTTTTTAAATCTCCCATATATGTGGACAGATGGCTGAGCTGGTCTAAGGCGCACGACTGGAACTCGTGTATACGTTAATAGC
>JAEDMD010000289.1 GCA_016303195.1 Oscillospiraceae bacterium
AAGCGCAGCGATGCTTTACGGTCGTTTCGCATTAACTATGTCTTACCACAAAAAAGTAAATGCTGTTGCCCTAATAAAAGCTAAAAATGCTATTGACTTTTTTAACTATTTCTGTTATACTATCATCATTCTTTATAAAAATATTTTCACGAAAGAGAGAGATAAACATGGCAGCTATTATAGAGATCAAAAACGTAACAAAAGAATTCAAAGTCCTCAACCGCCGTGAAGGTCTTAAAGGAAGCCTTAAAGATCTGTTTTCAAGGGATTACAAGATAGTCCGTGCTGTGGATGATATCTCTATGGATATACAACAGGGAGAGATCGTCGGATACCTCGGCCCGAACGGTGCAGGAAAGTCAACTACCATCAAAATGATGACAGGCGTTCTCGAACCTACTTCGGGTAAGATACTCGTGGGCGGAAATGTTCCCTATGAGAACCGCACTAAAAATGCTCAGGAGATCGGCGTTGTTTTCGGTCAGCGTTCTCAGCTTTGGTGGGCTTTGCCGCTTATCGAATCATTTAAGATACTCAAGGATATCTACGGTATTTCCGATAAGAATTATAACGATATGCTTGCACTTTACAAGTCTCTGGTGGACATTGAGCCGCTTCTTCATAAGACTGTGAGACAGATGTCTCTGGGTCAGCGTACTCTCAGTGATATTCTTGCGGCTTTCCTCCATGACCCGAAAATCGTTTTCCTCGACGAACCGACTATCGGTCTTGATGTTTCAATGAAAGCTAAGATACGCACTCTCATCCATTCACTCAACAGAGAGAAAAACACAACCGTAATTCTCACAACTCACGACATGGGCGATGTTGATGCGCTTTGTCAGAGAATAGTTATCATCGACAAGGGAAAAATGCTCTATGACAACGATATCGAGCATCTGAAAGGTTTTTTCGGCTCATACCGTACATTGAAAATACGCATGGACGGCGACTTGAAAGCAAATGCCGAAAAGGTAAAAACAGAACTTCCCGAATTCTCCGTTTCTGCCGATGATGAATGGATATCCGTTCTTGTGGATGAAGAAAGAGCAAAGGTCATCGACGTTCTGGGAATGTTGCAGAAAAGCTATGATATCCGTGATATGCAGCTTGAAGAAATCTCCACCGAGGAAGTCATAAAGAAGATCTATGAGGAGGGTGTGAAATGAATCTGAAAAAATACTTCACCCTCACACGTGCAGGCATCATCGAAGCATTGCAGTTCAGGCTTTCGGCGGTGGTGATGGTCATAGGAAATCTGCTCTACCTCATCGTTGTTTATTTCCTGTGGCAGGCTATTTACCGCTCCGCTGGAACGGATGTGGTCAACGGCATGACATTTTCTGATACGCTCATTTACCTCGTTCTTGCAACTGCCCTGTTCAACTTCATGGAGATGTACACCGTCTGGGAGATCGGCAGAAATATCCAGTCGGGAAAGATAGTTCTTGACCTGCTGAAGCCGATAGATTTCCGAAAGTATATGTTCTGGTCTTATTCGGGCACATTCGTTACGCAGTTCTTCTTCACGTTCCTGCCTACATTCATCGTGGTTGCCGCTGTAACTCACGGTGCGATACATATGGGAACGAATCTGCTGTTTTTCGTCATTTCCGTAGTCATGGCAGTCTCCATAAATTACAGCATCGACTTTTTTGTCAGCACCATCTGCCTGTTCACCGAATCCATATGGGGCATCAATATCATGAAGCAGGTCATTGTTCTGCTGATGTCGGGCGCAACTATCCCGATCGCATTTTTCCCGGAAACGCTCAAAAAAGTCGTTTACTGTCTGCCATTCCAGTCGATATACAACGCTCCCCTTTCCATTCTTCTCAGCGACGGCTCAGATTTGAAGAAGATCGCATCCATCCTCGGAACTCAGCTTCTCTGGTGCATTGGCATGATGATACTCAGCAAGCTGTTCTGGAAAGTCTCGCTGAAACAGATAACCGTGAACGGAGGCTGAATCATGAAAAGAAAAGGTTTAGGTTTTTATTTCAGGATATACTGCAAGATACTCGCTCAGGACCTCAAAAGCAAAATGAGCTATCGTGCAGACTTCATTATATCCACCATCGGTATGATATGCACCAATATTTCAGGATTCATAAGTTTCTGGATACTGTTCCGCAGTTTCCCGTCCATCAACGGCTGGAGCTATTATGAAATGCTGTTTCTGTACGGATTTTCGCTTATTTCCATAACTCCCGTACAATGCTTCTTCGACAATAACTGGAGTCTGCGTCAGGCGGTATACTCAGGCGACTTCATAAAATACTGCTTCCGTCCAATAAATAT
>JAEDMD010000290.1 GCA_016303195.1 Oscillospiraceae bacterium
ACAGGAGACTGTGCTGCTATGTAAACCCTATCCGATGCAACGTCTATTGGTGCTTGCTATCTTAACGTCTGCTCGGCGGATAACAAGTAATGACGGCTTGAGCTTATCGGCGACGATAAGAGTAGATAAATTGCCGCACTCGACAGAACACGGCTTATCGGTCTGGTCACACAAAAAAAGAGAGAGCTTATGCTCTCTTTTTTTGTTATATGCTCCTCAGCCGTTTTTGTTTTCCTCTTTCTCTCTCCACAGCTTTCTGTATGATAAACAGGTCTGATTCTCTGCTTTCTTGAACTGTCTTGCAAAATAACTCTGGTCATTGAATCCGCACATATGTGCTATCTCCTCAATGGAGCGGTCTGAAAATCTCAGCAGTTTCTTTCCGTAATTGATACGTGCAGTGATGATGTGCTGGAATATAGTCTTTCCGTAGATTTTCTTGTACTCTCTCGTCAGGTAAAATTTGCTTATGTAGAATTCCAGCGACAGCTTTTCAAGGGAGAGGTCTTCACTGAAATGGTCTTCGATATATGCGTGTACCATCGCCAGCTTTTCTTTTAGTCCCGAATCGTAATGCTGGGTATTGTCCGCAGATGTCAGGGCAACGGTCAGGATATCCATGATATGCTTTGAACAGAGTATCTCCCCATAGTTTCTGCCATGTTCGTAAATATCTATTATTTCCGAAACCGATGCCGCTACTCTGTCAAAGAACTGCGGATGGAAAATGCTTTTTGAACGTGACGAGAAATATTCATAATACTGCTTTGAAGTCGCTCCGTTGAAATGCACCCACATGATCTCCCACGGGTCATCTTCGGAGCTTTTATAATTATATGGCTGTCGGCAGTCAACGAAAAAACAGTCGCCCTTGATAAGCGGATGACATTCACCGTCAGCGCTGAGTTCACCTCTGCCGCTGACCACTGCGCCGATAAGGAATGAATCCACATTCTGACGGCTGACTGCGGCATCAGCATCATCAGGCTTGAGAATACCGATCTCCTGCACGAAAAAGAATGTATTTTTTGCAGACTGGTCGGGAGTACAGATAATGCACCTTGACTGCTTGTTTATGTATTTCTTAGTGGTCTTTTCCATTTTAAAGTTCCTTTATTTAAGATTTCTAATGTAGTGGAACAGATATTGCTGTGCGATACCTGCATTTTCTGCGGCAAACTCAGGAAATCCGTTCGGGTAGTATTCCGCAAGCACACGCTTTATCCATACATCTATCGGGAAAGCCTCGGTGCGGTGCATACCGAAAAGAAGCACACATTCTGCAACCTTCGGGCCTACTCCGAGTATCTTTTTCAGTTCAGTCCTTGCCTGATCTATGGGCATTTCTGCAATTGCGGAAAGATCGGTCTCGCCGCTGTTTACACGTGAAGCCGCATCGGCGATGTACTTTGAACGGAAACCGCTTCTGAGATATGCCAGTGAATCCGCATCCTCCTTTGAAAGCATATCCGCATCGGGGAACATTCCCTCATAGTGACCGCA
This sequence comes from Oscillospiraceae bacterium, assembly GCA_016303195.1. Lineage (GTDB taxonomy): Bacteria > Bacillota > Clostridia > Oscillospirales > Ruminococcaceae > Ruminococcus. The sequence goes on from JAEDMD010000290.1 coordinate 1,504, forward strand.
AAGCCTGTCAATAATGCCCTTGATACGGGGGATATTGTTGTTCTGGGAAATAATGAAGGAAATAAGACATTCCCAGCTATTCTGACGGAGAAGTCGGATGCCTCCTGCATAACCGCAGGCTTTGGAAAGAGTCTCATCCTCCGAGAAAATTTTTTTCAGGCTCGTGTAGTCAGTGCCGAAATCGAAATAATCTATCCATTTGCTGATGAAATCGTTTTCGGTGGTGTTATGGAATATGAACTGCCCTTTGCCTGTCTGGGAAACTCTCAGAAAGTCGTTGACGAAACTTCCCTCATAGGTGCAGTCATAGTCTGAATCAATTTTTTTCCATCGGAAAGCCTGACCGCAGTCGAGAGTTTCATCAAGGTCGAGGTCAGGTTCGGAAACGTAAATATCACAGCCTTTTACTGAATAATCCATAATAATTCTCCTTGTGTATATTGATACTTTAACCATTGTCCGCCATTTAAAAAGCAGACAAATAAATTAAAAATTTGAAAAAACGGCAAATTACTTGATTTTTCTATTAAATTATACTAAAATATAATAGACATTACAAGAGTAAGGAATGATTTTTTTGAAAAAATTTATCTCAGCAGGCATTTTATCCGCAATGACAGGCGCATTTTTGTGCGGATGTACAAGCGGTACTCATAAAATACCATCCGCACCGATGTTTGACGAGACTGTAACAACTCCGCAGGTATCACAGGCGGAGATACAGGAACAGACTCAGAGTGACGGAACGCTCATCGAACAGCAGGATGGTGCGTACATCTACGATAAGATC
>JAEDMD010000291.1 GCA_016303195.1 Oscillospiraceae bacterium
GATAACATCCCCCTTGACCCCAGAAATGCCGCCTTCGGCGGTTTCTATTATTTTAAAAAAGTAAATGCTGTTGCCCTGTTCTTTTATGCATACAAACTTGAAATTCAGCGCAGAATGTGGTAAAATAATTATTGTACACTATAAAAAGTCAGAAAGGATACTAATATGAACGAGATAAAGCCATATGAAAGAAAGGTCTACTACTATGAGACCGACAAAATGAGTGTCATGCACCATTCAAACTATATCAGAATTTTCGAGGAAACTCGTGTTTCCTATCTTTTGCAGGCAGGAATGACATTTGAGGAGATCGAGGCAAAAGGGCTTTATATGCCTGTTCTCTCTGCTGAATGTCACTATAAGCGTCCTCTGAGATTCGATGAGCCGTTTGCGGTATATGCTGAGATAACCCGATTCAACGGAGCGACTTTGCACATGGTATACCGCATCGTAAGCCGCAAAACAGGCGAACTCTGCGCTGAGGGAAGTACTTCACACTGCTTCACAAATACTGAAATGAAGCCTGTCCGCACGAAGAACAGCTATCCTGATGTTTACAAGCTGTTCAGCGATTATGTCGGCTATAAAGTGACAGACTGAGGAGGCGGTACAGATAAGGATAAAAAAGATCATCAGCCGACTGCTAAGCCGAAATGCGGCAGTCATTATACTTTTACTGCTTCAGATAGCGTTTATTATGCTTTCCGTAACCACGATCGGGGAAAAGTACTACCTCGTTTCCTTTGCACTCATTGCACTGGATATCGTGCTTGCGGTCTATATCACAAACAAGAGCGAACCGTCCTCCTACAAGCTGGCATGGCTGGTCATTATCAGCATTTTTCCGCTTCTTGGCGGAGTAACCTATGTTCTCATAAAAATGTCACAGCGTCAGCCTAAGCTGGCGGACAGTCAATATCGTAAAAATGCCCGTCCCATGCTTGTGCAGGATGAAGCGACAGTGAGCGCTCTTGCGGAAAAATGTCCTGATTCACTGAATCTGTCCCGTTACGTTTCGGCTCATGGACTTTATCCTGTCTGCGTGAATGAAACTGCTGAGTATTATTCGCTGGGCGAGATACAGTTCGAGCATCTTCTTGCTGAAATGGAAAAAGCGGAAAAATTCCTGTTTCTGGAGTTTTTTATCATCACCAAAGGCTATATGTTCGATACGATATCGGAGCTTCTCATCCGAAAAGCAAAGGCAGGAGTTGATGTGAGACTGATGTATGACGGCATCGGTACAGGTATGCTCAACTCAAAAAAGATATTCCGCAGGTTATCCGAAAACGGTGTGAAATGTAAGGAATTCAACCCTTTCCGACCCATGCTTTCATCTGTGCAGAATAACCGTGACCACCGAAAAATAGTTGTTATCGACGGAAAGACCGCATTCAGCGGCGGAACGAATTTAGCGGATGAATACATCAACAGGATCGAGCGCTTCGGTCACTGGAAAGACACGGGATTCATGATACGTGGCAAGGCAGTACGAAATTATACGGTAATGTTCCTGTCACTCTGGGAACCGCTGAAAACGGCTGAGGAGTATAGGGAACTATTTCCCGAACCTGAGCAGATAACGTCTGCGGATGGTTTTATACAGCCTTTTTCGGATTCGCCGCTTGATGATGAACCCGTGGGAAAAAGTGTATACATGGAGCTTATCAACAATGCAAGGGACTATGTTTATATCACAACGCCATATCTGATACTTGATGAGGAAATGACAAATGCTCTCTGCTTTGCGGCGAAGAAGGGCATTGACGTAAGGCTGATAACTCCGCACATTCCAGATAAATGGTATGTCTACATGATAGCGTGGAACAATTATCCCGAACTTATCAGCAGGGGAGTTAAAATATATGAATACACACCGGGATTCATTCATGCAAAAACTCTTATAGCTGACGGAAAAACGGCAGTGATCGGAACTATCAATTTTGATTTCAGAAGTTTTTATCTGCATTTCGAGTCGGCGGCGGTATTATATGAGTGTTCGATGATAGAGGAAATGGTGAAAGATTACAGAGAAACTCTTGATAAGTCGCACATGGTCACCGAGGAGGAATGTCGGAAAAGACCGCTTTATAAAAAAGCCGCAGGCAGTCTGCTGAACATATTTGCGCCGTTACTATAAAAGGGTAGAACTTCTCTTAAGAGTGGTACTCATATAGCAGCTCTTACACGTGATATTGAGGGAAACCCTTTTGAAAAAGGGTTTCCCTCAAACTCCCTTCCTAAGGCAACACCGCATATATCGTGATAAAGAAAAAGCGCATCCGTCCCTAA
>JAEDMD010000292.1 GCA_016303195.1 Oscillospiraceae bacterium
AAATGCCTGAAATTAAGGAGCCTGTCACGGAAGAAGCAATGTGGCGAATGGCAAGACGCGTGCGCATAACAAATCCGGAGGATCAGACCGTGGGCGGACTGAAGCACCTTTCCGCGGACGACATAGTAAGTATTTTTAAGCTTGCCCTTTGATCCTGCCTGTCATAATTTAACGAAGACAAGCTGTAAAAAGGCTTCGCGGATATTCCGTGAGGCCTTTTTCGGCCACTTACTAAATAATTGAAAAAAAGCTTGAAAAACGCAGATTTCATGATAGAATATCAGCACAAAGCAAACTACGGTTATAAATATATCATTGATATGAACAACAGGAACAGGAAAATATGGAACATAGGAAGAAAACATTAAAGCAGATCGTTCATGATGAGGTATTCAAGGACATTATTCAGGGTATGTACAAGCCCGGGGATATTATAAGCGAGGTCCTGCTCACGGAAAAATTCGGCGTCAGCAAGGCTCCGGTCAGGGAAGCGCTGATAGAGCTGTGCAATGAGAATGTGCTGCGTAGTATACCAAGATACGGATATGAGATAATTCCCATCACATCGACAGATGTGAAGAATCTAAGAGAGTTCCGCCAGCTGCTTGAGTGCGGATGCCTGCGTAAGCATTGGAACTGCTTTACGCCGGCTCGTCTCGATGAACTGGAGACCATTGCCAGCTTCAAGCCAAAAAGCCCGAATTATGATGATATAACATCTCTTTGGGAAAATAATAATCACTTTCATCTTACATTGATGTCATACTACGGGAATAAATACATGTATGATGAGCTTGCCAGAACGCTTAACGTGCTGACGCGCGCGTTTGCTCAAATGTACTGGGATAAGTGGAGCGGACTTATACCGGATTCGACAGTCAATGAAAATATCGAGCACAGGGAACTCATAAGACTGATAAGGGAGAACGATATTGAAGGTGCGGTGCTCTGCCTTGACAGGGATATAATCGAAATAACAAATTAATGAGGCTCACAGCCTCATTTTTTTGATATTATACACGAAAAACGGCTGGCCTGATGAAGCATAATAACGAAATAAACACAGAGGAGCAAAAAAATATTGACCTTGATAAGATTTGTGATATGATTAATAGTGTCATCAACGACAATTTGTTATTTACGGAGGAACACTATGTCAATAGTTAATGATGCGAAGATCAATGAAGAAAAAGTGAGTATAAACAGAGCGGCCATTGAGCATCGGGCGCTTTGGTTGGGATTCCTGTTCGATGAAATGGAAAAGGCCGGTGCTGACGCCGAAAGTATATGTCGCAGAGCTGTCAGGCGCTGCGGCAGATTTCACGGCGAGCTGCATAAGGCCAACTGCGGGGGCTCGGAGGACTGCCGGGTATTTAAGGAAGTGTTTCTCACCGAGCTCGGGCTTAAGACTTTTGAGATGGAGACAGTTCAGACGGAGAAGGAGCTGAACGTCACATTCCACTACTGCCCTCTTGTCAGCGCATGGAAGAAGGCCGGCTTTTCAGATGAGCGTATCGCCATGCTGTGCGACATAGCGATGGAAGGCGACAGAGGCATTGCAGATAAGAATGATATGAAATTTGAGCTTGGCGATACTATTGCGAAAGGCTGCGCGACGTGCCGGATGAAAATGAGCAGATGAAATGAAAAACAATCTTAGTGCATTGTGCGAAGAAAAATATTCGGCATATGTCAGAGTGCTGCATAGGGAACTTATACCGGCAACTGGATGTACGGAGCCCATAGCAATAGCGTATGCCTCCGCGAAGGCGGTTCAGGTCCTGGGATTTTTTCCTGTACGGATAAAAGCTGAGTGCAGCGGCAATATGATAAAAAACGTAAAGTCCGTAACTGTCCCCCGGTCGGGAGGCATGAAGGGTATCGCCGCTGCCGCGATCTTGGGAGCGGTGGGAGGCAACGCTGCAGAGAGACTGAATGTTTTGCTTGGAGTCACAGACTGCCAGCGAGAGCGTGCGGCGGAGCTTTTGGCGGAAAATATGTGCGAAGTATCTCTGGCAAACAGTACCCGGAATCTTTTTGTTACCGTGACCGTTTTCGGAAAAGACAAGGACTATGCGTCTGTTACTATTCAGGATAAACACGATAACATCTGCAGCATAATAAAAAATGGAGTCAGCATAGTGAGCGGAAAAGAATGTGCTCAGGACAACGGTCATACGGACGATACGGCACTGCTGAATATAAAGGACATAATCTCATTTGCAGATAGCGTAAGGCTTGATGACGTAAAGGAACTGATAAGAGAACAGATACGCTGCAACTCT
>JAEDMD010000293.1 GCA_016303195.1 Oscillospiraceae bacterium
GGCTTTACGGACGTTCCTCAATAACTATGCCTTACCACAAAAAAGTAAATGCTGCTGTGAGACAAGAGGCTTGAAATATCCGTTATTGCATGATATAATAAATAAAAACATCAAAAGGAGAAATCATGAATCTTTCATTTACAGTTACACAAGACGAATTATCAGATATACTGCTGAACCTCTCACCTGTCCGTCCTGTATTCATATGGGACGCACCGGGAATCGGCAAATCCGCTCTTGTACAGAAATTTGCAGATGATGTGGGACTGCCGTGTGTTTCACTTTTAGGAAGTCAGCTTGCTCCCGAAGATATTATCGGCATCCCTCAGATAAAAGGCGAAACTTCGGAGTTTATGCCTCCTAAAATGATAGCACGGAAAGAGCCGTATGTTCTCTTTCTGGACGAGCTGAACGCCTGCTCGCAGGAGGTGCAGAAGGCTTTTTACAGCCTGATACACGAAAAGCGTATCGGTGAATATCATCTCCCGAAAGGAAGCGTTGTCATAGGTGCAGGAAACCGCTCACAGGACAGTGCTATCGTAAAAACCATGTCATCAGCACTCATAAACCGAATGTTCCATGTCCAGCTTGTTGCAGACACTCAGCAGTGGATAAACTGGGCTTATGAAAACGGACTGCACTCATGGGTCATTGACTACATAACACAGCGTCCCGACCATCTTTTCTCTGAACCTCCAAAGACGGAAGAACCCTATTCAACTCCACGTTCATGGCATATGCTCAGCGATGCACTCAAAGCCTACGGCGCAGGTGAAAAGGATGTTCCCGAAAGTATTCTCAGAGTTCTTACATTCGGCTCAGTTTCCGCAAATCATGCAGGTCTGTTCCTCGCATTTGTCAAGAATCTCAGCAATAAAAATCTCCTCAGTCAGATAATCAAAGGCGATGCAAGATTCCCTTCAGACCCGAAGGACAGGGATGTTCTGTATTTCGTCGCTCAGAGCTTCCGTGCGAAACTTCTCATGGAACTCCCCGACGATAAGCAGAAAATGGACAAGAATTCCCAGTTTCTCACTCACCGTGCAAAGGCGCTCATCAAAGACTTGTCACACATCAATCTTGAACTTGCACAGATGATAGTTTCGTCCGATGAAGGAAAAGTTCTGCCTGAATGGTTCATGGTGGAGATAGTCCGTGATCTGCCGAGACTTATCAAAAACGATAAATAATATGGCTAAGAAAAAAGAAGAATCAAAGATAACCAAAAATGAACAGCAGTTGCTTGACGGGATCGGGATAATAGATCAGCATCCTCTTTTCGGCAGGCTTTATATGCATAAAAGTATTGTTTCAAAAAGCAGAATGGGCAAAAATGTTCCTGCACAGGTTTCATCATCAGGTACGGTGTATCTTAATAAGTACTGCGACAAAACTCCCAAAGAATGGGCATATATGATCGCTCACTGTATGCTTCACCTTGCTTTCGGTCATTTCGATGCCGAACGTATGCCCGGATACTGGCAGCAGATATCTGACAAAAAGCAGACATGGGTAAACGATTACATCCCCGATCTCTGGAACATGGCCTGCGATATTTTCATCACCCGTTTTCTCTCTGATATCAAATTCGGAAGAAATGATATCGACATGACCGTACTAAGCAATTACGGTTCTGCAACAAGCGAACTGAAAATATACGAACAGCTTGCGGAACGTCATATTGACCCGAAAACCAATTCTTTCGGTACAGCAGGCGAATACCCCGATATGATAGGAACGGATTCACCTCTGACCTATCATTTCGGCAAAAACACCTATGCTGCGGACTTCGCCTATGCGCTGGCTGAGTCCGTCCGCACCGTCATAGATCAGGCAGGCAATCAGTCCGCTGTCCGCAGTAAGCATAGATCAGTCATGGAGAAAGCCGCTGAATGGTTCATAAATCATTATCCCCTGCTTGGCGGAGTTGCTACGGGTTTCAGACTGATCGAAACACTTGGAAGAAGCGATCTCAATGATATTGAAGTTGCCGCAGTAAATGTGGTAAATGGCGAAATATATGTAAATCCTGCCGCAGGACTTACTTCGGAGGAATGGAAATTCGTACTTGCCCATGAGTATCTTCATGCAGGCTTACAGCACCATGCAAGGCGAAACGGCCGTGACCCGTATCTCTGGAATATTGCCTGTGATTTCGTCATAAACGGCTGGCTTCACGAAATGCAGATAGGCATAATGCCGCAAAACGGTCTTATGTACGATGAAACGCTGAAAAACCTTTCAGAGTTGTTAAGGTTTTGTTACGTTTCAAGCGCAA
>JAEDMD010000294.1 GCA_016303195.1 Oscillospiraceae bacterium
CTTGACATCAATGTCGCTGTTGGATTTCAGAGCCTGCCATGAACGGAATATCTCCGCAAACATATCTCCCGATCTTATATCAACTGCCGCCGCTATTTTTTCGATGCCTGTTTCGGACTGTCTGCACAAGTCAACGAACTGAGATATCAGCATCGGAGGGATATTGTCTATGCAGTAATAGCCGATATCCTCCATTACATCCATTACGCTGGATTTTCCCGATCCTGACATTCCCGTAACTATCAATAGCTCCATAATTTTACCAAACTCCTTATTTGAGGATAACAGGCTCAAGTTCCAGTTCAAAGCCTGTTTTCTCCTTTACGATATCTTTTATCTTTTCACAAAGTTCAAGAACGTCCGCACAGGTCGCAAAGCCCTTGTTGATAACGAATCCGCTGTGCTTTTCGCTTACCATTGCACCGCCGCAGGTCAGTCCTTTAAGACCGCAGACATCAATAAGTCTCGACGCATAGTCGCCTTCGGGACGCTTGAATGTGCTTCCTGCGCTTGGATAGTCAAGAGGCTGTTTCGATGTACGCTTTGCCATACATTCGTTCATAGCCTGCTTTATTGCATCGGGATCGCCCTCGTGAAGTTCAACCGTGACCGAGGTTATGATGTAATTCTTATCGGAGAAAAAGCTGTGACGATAGGAAAGGTCAAGTGCATCACCGCTTATAGTCTTTATCTCGTAGTTTTCGTCGATGTACTCGGCTGATACCGCAACATCCTTCATTTCGCTTCCGTAAGCGCCTGCGTTCATGAAAAGAGCGCCGCCAACTGTTCCGGGGATGCCGAAAAGATTCTCCATTCCCGAAAGTCCCATCTGCTGTGCCCTTGCACAGGCATAGGAAAGAAGCGCACCTGCTTCACAGCGGAGTCTGTTTCCGTTTACCTCGATATTGGCGAAATCTCCGCCGAAAAGAAGTATAACTCCGTCGAATCCTTCGTCAGCCGCAAGGACATTGCTTCCTCTGCCGAGAATTCCGTATTTAACGGAATTCTCATTGACATATCTGAGGAGTTCAGCGGCGGACTGTGCGGAATTTACCTTGATGAGCGCTCTGCATGGGCCGCCGAAGCGGAAAGTCGTGTATTCGCTGAGAGAACATTCGGGTATTATCTTGCATCCCAGCTTATTGCAAAGTGCGGTGAGTTCGTTGATATTTAACATATTTACCCCCAAAATAGATTGTCTGTCAGAATGTTTCGTAGTCACGTACAACTTCCTTGGCATCGGATTCCATTCCGAGGCGGTTAAGAAGTTCTCTTGCGGCATTGTAGCCCATCTTCTTCTGTCTGTTGTTCATTGCGGCAACTTCAAGAATTACAGCAAGGTTACGGCCGGGCTTTACAGGAATAGTCAGTGATGGTACTTTTACACCGAGAATGGAAACGAATTCTGTATCCACGCCCATTCTGTCGTACATCTTCTCCGAGTTCCACTGTTCCAGCTCAACTACAAGATCCAGCTTTTCTGTTGTCTTTACCGCACCGATACCGAACAGGCGGCGGGCATTGATGATGCCGATGCCACGGAGTTCAAGGAAGTGGCGGATGTTGTCGGGAGAACTTCCCACAAGACTGATATTTGATACCTTGCGTATCTCAACAGCATCGTCAGCAACAAGTCTGTGACCACGCTTTACAAGCTCTATGGCTGTTTCGCTCTTGCCGACACCGCTCTCGCCTGTAATGAACACACCTTCGCCGTAGATCTCGATAAGTACGCCGTGACGGGTGATCCTCGGTGCAAGGGTAAGGTTCAGGAATGCGATAAGTCCCGACATGAAGTTGGATGTGCTTTCCTTGCTTCTGAGAAGCGGAACTTCAAACTCTTTTGCAAGCTCCAGCATTTCTGCGAAATATGGCAGTTCACGGGTGATAATGAGCGCAGGGATGCGCTGTGAGAAAAGAAGCTGAAGTCTCTCCCGTCTGGTCTTTTCGTCGATGGTGGAAAGATATGCGAATTCCATCTTTCCGATGATCTGGATGCGCTCAGGGTTGAAGTACTCATAGAAGCCCATAAGCTGAAGTCCCGGTCTGTTAACATCGTTTTCATCGATCATTATTTCGTTTGCATCTTTGTGTATATAGATGGTTTCCAGCTTGAACTCGTCTATAACACGCTGTAATGAGACATTGAACTTATCTGACATAATTTTGCTCCGTTCTCCGATATTATCGGTTTATTTTATGATGTATGAATTTATTCCGTATTCCCTGACTGCTTCGGCAGCCTTAGCGATATCTGACGGATTGTAGTTTG
>JAEDMD010000295.1 GCA_016303195.1 Oscillospiraceae bacterium
CCTTTGGAAACCCAATGTTTGAGTTTCAGGCTTGATTCAAACTTTTTCGACAGACCGAGCCATAGCATCATGAAATGCTATGGCTTTATTTCTTGATTATTCGATAGTTACCTTCTTCATTACCTGTGGCTTCAGTGGCTTATCGTTGTAGTCTGTCTCGCAGGCTGCGATCTCGTCAACAACGTCCATTCCCTCAACTACCTTGCCGAATGCGGCATAGTTGCCGTCAAGGTGAGGAGCATCTTCATGCATGATGAAGAACTGTGAACCTGCTGAGTCGGGCATCATTGAACGTGCCATTGAAAGTACACCTCTTGTGTGCTTGAGGTCATTCTTTACACCGTTTGAAGCAAATTCGCCCTTGATATGCCAGCCGGGGCCGCCCATGCCTGTTCCGTCAGGGCAACCGCCCTGTATCATGAATCCTGAGATAACTCTGTGAAAGATAAGACCGTCATAGAATCCCTGCTTTACCAGCTTTTCAAAATTCTCGCATGAGATAGGTGCGATCTCAGGATAAAGCTCTATCTTTATCTTTTTTCCGTTTTCCATTTCGATAATAACCATTGTGATTTCCTCCGTTTTATCAACCTACTTGAATGACGATATGATCGGCAGGCTTGATGTATTCAGTGGTTTTCTCCGTAGTTTCCTGTACAGGCGGCTCGGTCGTTGTGTGAAGATCGTCATACTGTTCAAGGATAGATTTAGTCCCGGTAGTTTCGACGACTTCGATCTCACCGTTTTCATCAGTTGCCTTCGGGATGGTTTCAATGACCTCGCCTATCATATTTGTGACCACATCATAATCCAGTGTCGGCGGTTCGGTCTCAGTCTCAGCAGGCACATCAGTCACATTTTCAGGTTCGGTATATGGCGCAGTTGAGCCAATAGTAGTGACATTTTTTTTGCGCTCCGATATCCTGTTGGAACTTGCTATATCATCAGTGCATGACTTTCCTGCGATGATAACGAGCGCAGCAGCAAACACAGCAAGAACTACTGCTGTTACTCTGCTGGTATCCATAAACATCCCTCCATGATCGTATTTTTCCGCTCCGCATGGAGCAATATTATTATAATGTATTTCTCCGAGAATGTCAAGTTTTATAAAATGCGCCATCAGAACTTGTTCTTATTTTTTCGTTTCGTCCAATTTGACATTTAATATATAATATGGTATAATAAAACGAATATCCGCTTAGAACGGAATAATAAGAAAAGGATTGATATAATGGACTACAATGCACTTGCACAGCTTCTTTTCCCTGATGTGAAGGAAACTCCTGACGATATAGCTGCCAGATTCCCCGAAAGACAGCTTCCTGAGGGCGCTTGCGTTACACGTATAGGCCCAAGCCCCACTGGTTTCGTTCACCTCGGAAACCTCTATAATGCTATCATCGGCGAACGTATCGCTCATCAGTCTAACGGTGTTTTCTACCTCCGTATCGAGGATACCGACAATAAGCGTGAAGTTGAGGGAGCAGTTGAAACTGTCATCAACGCTATGGATTATTTCGGCGTTCACTTCGACGAGGGCGCTGTTGTTGACGGTGACAACGGAAATTACGGCCCTTACAGACAGCGACAGCGTAAGGATATTTACCACGTTTTTGCAAAGCTCCTTACCGAAAAGGGACTTGCTTATCCCTGCTTCATGACTGCCGAGGAGCTTGAGGCTATCCGTGAACAGCAGACTGCAAACAAGGAAAATCCCGGTGTTTACGGAAAGTACGCAAAATGCCGTGACCTTACTCTTGATGAAATAAAGGCAAATATCGAAGCAGGCAAAGAATGGGTCCTCCGTTACAGAGGTGTCGAGACTGATGAATATATCTCCGCTCCCGATGCTGTAAGAGGCGAACTGAAAATGCCGAGAAACAACATGGACTTCGTCCTCTTAAAGAGTGACGGCATCCCGACATATCACTTTGCTCATGTTATCGACGACCATTTCATGCACTCCACTCACGTTATCCGTGGCGAGGAATGGATATCTTCTCTGCCGATGCACGTTGAACTGTTCAGCGTTTTAGGATGGAAAATGCCAATCTACTGCCATACTGCAACTCTTATGAAGATAGACGAGGAAACAGGCGGCAAGAGAAAGCTCTCCAAGAGAAAAGACCCTGAGCTTGCACTTTCCTACTATCAGCAGGAAGGTATCAGCAAGGACGCTGTATGGGAATTCCTGCTCACTCTCCTTAACTCCAACTATGAGGAATGGAGACTTGCAGACAGTGAAGCCGACTATCACGATTTCCCCTA
>JAEDMD010000044.1 GCA_016303195.1 Oscillospiraceae bacterium
TTGACCCCAGAACGTGCGCCTGCGGCGCTTTTTTTATATTTTTTTAAAGTAAATGCTGTTGCCGTGGATATTTTTCACGCAAATCAATTTTGCTGATTATAAGCACCTGCGCACGAAAATCCCCTGATAAAACGCTTTAAGCGCTCTGTCAGGGGAAAACATAATTATCAGCCAATTTCCTTTACAAGCTGTTGGAAACAGTCGCCACGTTCCTCAAAATTCTTGAAGATACCATAGCTTGCGGAAGCAGGAGAAAGAACACAGCTTCTGCCACGTTCAGTGACCTCAGCCGCTTTCTTCACAGCATCTTCAAGGTGCGGAGTGTAGAAAACTCTTTCAGGGGCATTGAACTGCATATCCTGTATCATATCAAAAATACGCTTGCCTGAAGTTTCCATGCAGATTATCCTGAAATCGGTAGCGTTCATGAATTCAACAAGAGGAGTATAATCAATACCTCTGTCCATTCCGCCGATGAGGATAGTTTGCAGGTCGGGAATGCATTTCATTGCTTCGATAGCAGTAGCGCAGGCAGTAGAGATAGAATCGTCATACCAGCTTATTCCGCCGTAAGTTCCCACAAGTTCAAGACGATGAGGGAGCGGAACGAATGACTGGAGAGCATTGTTGAATTCTGCTCTTGTCACCAGATTTCTGCATACATCCCATGCAACAGCGATATTATAGTAGTTATGAGCGCCGAGGAGCTTTATCTTCTTCATGGGTATTTCCAGTTCACCGTCATCCGAATCGTATATCTTGCTTTTTATGATGAAAACGTCGGCATTGTTGAATTTATCCGAAACAGTAACAGTAACAGACGGGATATCATCCTTGAGCAGATTGCGGTTTATCCAGAGCGTATCATATGGACGCTGATGGAGATAGATATTCTTCTTAGCGTTGTAATAGTTCTCCATTGTGCCGTAATGGTCGAGATGCTCCTCAAAAAGATTGAGGAAAACAGCCTTTGCAGGAGAAACTGTCATGTATTCAAGCTGATGGCAGGAAAGCTCGCAGACTACGGTCGTCTGTTCGGTCATCCCCTCAGCGATATCAAAAACAGGGATGCCGATATTTCCTGCGATACGGCAGTCCTTTCCTGATTCTTTGAGAATATGGTAAATGAGTGAGGTAACGGTGCTTTTGCCCTTAGTACCTGTGATACCGATTATCTGATCTCGGAAAACGCTGAAAAATACCTGAGTTTCGGAAGTTATAGTGCATTTCAGTTCCGTCGGAGGCTTTTCCAGAACGATTCCCGGACTTTTGAACACAAGGTCAAAATCATCCAGAGACTTCTGATAATCCTCACCGCAGATAAGCTCAACGCTTTCGGGAAGTTCGTTTGCACTGCGGTCAACGGGGTTCAGGTCGGCGATGGCAACCGATCTTGGTGAACAGAACTTTTTAAGTATCTTGTAAGTGGATTTTCCTTCACGGCCGAAACCGAGGATACACACGGTTTTGCCTTCGGTGTAGTTTTTTATATATTCTGCGAAATTTTTCACAGCAGACGCTCCATTTCTTTCAGTAATATTTGTTTGAATGTGTCGGGGAGAAGATTATCATTATTGAAACCGTGGCAGTATTCGCTGTTTATTCTGTCAGTTTCCTCAGGGTGATAAAGTCCTCTGTTCTTGTATTCCTCGAAAAGCAAAGGAAGCGGTACATCATTTGCTTCATATTTCTCAATTGCAAGAGAAACCGCAAGGTTCACTTCATCAATGCTTCCGACGCACTCAAAAGGCTTATGGACGGACTGACCGATAAGCTCGATGAAATAGTCCATCATAGCGCTGTCATTGAGCAGATCCTTTCCGAAAACGCTTCTCAGCTTTGACGGTGAGAGGAACGGGGAAAGAATAAGGCATACGAACAGGCACTTCGGACATTCTCCGCACCAGATATCGGGAGATACCTTGCTTCCGAGGTTACAGCTTCGGAATACGGGGAGATATTTTTCGTGAGATACGAACATTTTTGCTATCTGGAATTCCGAAAGCGGACGAAGGAAGCTGAAATAGTATACACCGCTTTTCAGGAATTTTTCTTCATATTCGTGGAAATCACGCTCAAATTCAAAGCTCTTTGAGTACTGATGATTAACGTCCTGACCTGCAACAGTGCTTTCGTTTGCGCTGGATTCATTGGACAGAACGACATATTTCAAGCCGTTCAGATAAGCGGTGATCTCAGCAGAAAATGCAACGATGGACGAAAACGGAGTATGGCCGTTCAGATAGCCCTTGTTGTTCAGCTCAATGAGAGAGCGGTCGAATTTTCTCTGAGAGATTATAAGCGCATCTTCGGGCAGACCTGCGGCTTCAACGGTCGCACTGATGGAACAGCGCTTGTTGATAGCATAGCATCGGCATTTCATTCCTGCCTGAGTGAGAGTTTCGATAGTGAGAGCGGAATCCTTTCCGCCGCCGATGGGCACAAGACAGCCGTTGAGTTCACGCTTGTTTTCGGTAAGCGAGCTGTCAAAACTGCCCGTGGGGACGATATTCACGAAGCTGTCCATATCGGTGGATATCCCATTGACATAGAAGAATTCGCCAAGTCCGAGGTAGTACAGCTTTTTCCACCAGCTTATCTGCTCAGTTGAAAGTTCACCGCACTCAACACGCATTTCGGGGGAGCAGACAGCCTTCCAGTAGCTTACGGCTTCTGCCATTCCCAGTGAGAAAGCCATTCTCTCAAATGTGAGGTCGCCTTTGACGGAAACGTCCGCAGGCTTTGAAAATACCCATGACGGAGAAAAATCCATCAGTTCGGGTATGGAAAATGAAAAGCTGACTTCTACTGAATCAGCAGTTTCATTTATATTGTATGATCGGTATAAAAAGACAGGAGCTTCGCTTCTGAATCGTTCAAATTTGCTCATGGGTTCTGTTGTTCCTGATCCTTTCCGGAGATTTTCAGATAGTGTGCCTTTAAAAGGGCATAGGTCTTAGGGGAAATGTCATGCTCTATCTTACAGGCATCCTCAGCAGCAGTATCACGGTCAACACCGAGCATTTCAAAGAATGCGGAAAGTATCTGATGGCGGTCATAAATACGTTCAGCCACTTCGAGTCCGCTTTCTGTAAGACGGATATGGTTATCAGAATCGACAGTTACCAGCTCCTCATCCTTCATTTTTTTCAGGATGATGGACACTGTTGGTCTTGAATAACCGAGATATGAGCATATGTCAATGGCATGGACATCAGGCTGTTTTTTAGAAAGAATGAGTATAGTTTCGAGGTAATTTTCAACTGCTTCTGTAATAGCCATTTTATAGCCTCCTTTATATGTGACCGCAGACGTTTCCGACGGCGGTCAGTTTTCGATGCTTATTAAACTATTATATCATAATCTGAAACGAAATACAACACTTTTTTGTAAAATGTCACGCAAATCAATTTTGTTGATTATAAATATTAATTTGTAGGGGCTGCCTTTGGCAGTCCTTACAATAACACAGAATGTCAGGAGGGCTGCCGAAGGCAGCCCCTACAATTTCTTTCTTACATTCGTCATATTATTTTGAAAATTGAGTTGCGTGGTAAAATATCTCTGATAACAGCCTTGCGTCATTTATTGCATAGTTTCAGCAATAGCATACATTTTAAAATGTGAACTTTTACATTCCGTATCGGCATCACCGCTGAACAGCTTGCCGAATTCGATCTTTTTCGGGCAGTTCAGCGCATCACTGCCGAATGATCTGCACCATACGAAAAGTGGAACGTGTCCCATATTCCCGTCGCTGTGAACTGCCACAACATAGCCGAACGCCCACTTTTCCACAGGCAGGTCACCGAAGCCGAAGCCTTCCTCAGCCGCCATAGCAGTGAACTTTTCCCACACATCGGCATTGCTGATGTAGAGCCACACCTTTTCGTCATTTCCGATAATTTCTCTGATAGTACGCATATTATGCACTTCCTTAAAAATATTCCATAAAAGCACAAAAAAGCGACCCCATCGTCACAATGGGATCGCATATAAGCGTAAATATCATCCCATCGTTCAAGCATTAGCACCTTACATTCATGCAGGTTGCTGTACGGTCAACGGGCTTGTCCCTCACGCACTCTTTATGGTATATTTATAATAACATATCATTTTTGCTTTGTCAAGCATTTTTTCACGGAAAGCATGGAAATCAATTTTGTTGAGTAGAAAAAATTAATTTGTAGGGAACGCCTCCCTCGGCGTTCCATTTGATGACATTTTTGTTAGGCTGTGGAACGGCGAGGGCGCCGTTCCCTACAAAAAACACTTGTTTCATGACATTATATTTTGAAAATTGATTTTCGTGTACGGAAAGCCCCCAATCATCAAAATCTGCTCCCTGTGTTGTTTATCTGTGGTCTATTGTATTGACCTGAACGCAGTCCACATATCAACAGCTATAATATTATTTATGTGTGATGAATAATCAAATGTATAATTCAGAAACTCCACGCTCTTATTATTATCAACATTTGTAAGTCTCATAGTCACTGTATAATTATTTGAAACTGCGCCTTCAATAGGATAAATGCTTATAGGCATTGAATCCATTTCAAGAAGGTTGAATGCGCCTGATGCCCCTGTATTTGTCAGTCCGTCACACTCAGCAGTAAAGTCAATGATGTATTTTCCGTTCAGTCCTTCCTTTTCATAAGGGAAATTCAATCCGAAGATAAAACAGCCGTCAGGATCTGAATAGTGGACTTCCGAAAACTGCGGTTCGTGGGCATCGGTCGTTCCGTTATATATCTCATCTGCCCTTGCAAAGAAATCATTAGTGGGGATATCAAATACTGCAACGTGTATCTCGGAACACTGATAATATTCATCACGGTACATCTCGTTGCGGATATTGTCTTTTTCTATGCCCGCAAATGCAGGATCGCTTTTGTCCGCCTTACTGCATTCATAGCTCATGATATAAAGACGGCTGTCATCCTGCATTGACACTGTTATGAAATTATCTCCGTCCATAAAAGCATAATAGGCAAACATCTCATACGGCTTTATTCCTGCATCCTTGATCCAGTCAATGCTGTCATATGCAACAGGTGTAAGAGCGGTATTCTTTATCAGGTCTTTGAATTTGCGGTTCTGTTCCTCATTCATCCTGCTTCCGTACAGAAACTGTGCATATTCGGAATCACCGCATTTGATGAAGCGCTGATGTGCATAGTTATTTTCTTCGGGATCAGTATACCGGAGCTTATCTATTAAATGAAGCTCTGCGGAATCAATTTTATCGAGCAGACTTGCATCATCCTTTATCGTAACCGATTTGCTCGTCTGCTCAGACACAGAACTGCCGATCAGCACCTCATAGATATCACTCATGAATGTCGGCGAAGTGGTACGCATTTCATAATAGCGCTGATTTTTCAGTATATAGGTGTTATCCGCCTCATTGTATTCACATTCCATAATTTTCATTCCGACGTGGTTTTCCCATATCTGAAGGTCTATGAAATCATTGCCTGTTTTTTCTATCAGGCTATAAGCAGCCTTGAAATGCGGATCATCGGCTATTTCGTTCCGCTCAGACTCAGACATCGGTGCAGAACTCCAGTCGGCATTTTTTATGACACTGAGCATTTTTTCATGCTTTTCTTTATCTATCTCACTTCCGAGATACTTTTCTGCTTCAAAATCATCACCGATTATCTTGTAAGACAACGAAAGTTCATCGGGGCTGTCCTGTAAATGGAAATCGGTGTATTTTTCAAGGGTCTGCACGATAACTTCAAGGTCATCGCACTGTTCAGGCGGAACATTTCCTTCTTCGTTGAGTATATTGTTTATGGTATCCTTTATCAGTTCATACTCAGCTTTGTAGAATTCGGTATTGGTCTGCTGTTTGTTCATGTCAATATACTGCTTGCCGTTTTCATCCACTGAGATATCGAAATGATTATAGACAAGAACATTATTCGGCAGTATTTCGATAGTTCTGATCTCTTTTTCATCGCTGTAAGCAAATTTTATCAGGTCTTTGTTATATATGGAAGGATCACCGTTTTCATCGGTACGATAACTTTCAATTTCAGATCCATCCACGCTTACAGCTTCCCATGTATAGCTGTTGAAGAAATCCGCAAGCCTGCTTCGCTTATCCTGTGGGATGGCATCGCCTCCGAGGATCACCATAACACCGTTTTCATAGCCCTCTCCACGCATTTCGATGTGTGAGGCGATATTATCAGGGTCATTGCCGCAAATGAAGTAATCTATCTTTGAAAAATCGCCGAAAGGTGCAGCTTTTTTCTCAGTTACAGCCGAAACCTCTGTCTGTACTTCCGACTGTACCTCCGAAGCTGACGGAACAGGCCTGCTGTTATTCATCATCTTCATGAGATAACCGCCTCCGCCGATACCTGCGACTATAACCGCACAAGCGGCAAGACTTGCGAATATCTTCCATTTCGGGCGCTTATAGACCTCAACGCCCTTTACGATCTCCTCACCGACAAAATTTCTGTCGGCATTGTTGTTCTTCTTTATATTGTACTTTCTCTCGCTCATTCTGAACACTCTTTCTTTTTCGTTGCTGTCCTGCGGAGGAAACTCCTCAGCAAGCCTTTCTTTTACGGTATCATCAGCATTTTCCAGAACATCCAGCTCCTTGAATTCGTTCATGAGATCACCTTCCTTCACCAATCGCAGTGAGCATACCACGCAGTTTAGCAACTGCACGGCTCACACGTTTTCTTACCGCATCAGGCTTCATTTCGACCATTTCTGCAATTTCGGCGGAGCTTCTGTTATAGTAATACTTCTGAATGATAAGTGTTGAATCGGGTTCGCCAAGCGCTTTAACGGCATCCAGCACCGCATGAGCAGTTTCTCTTTTCTCGGCATCCTCCTCAACGTTCTCCTCAGAGGGAAGCTGACTCCTCAATTCATCGTCCATATCAACGATGCCTTTATTTCTTGAAATGAGCCTGCGGAACATATCTATCGACCTGCGAACTGCGACCGAAGCCACAAATCCCTTTATATCACCGCTGAATGTGGAATTTTCGTCATATTTAAGGAATATCTCCGAAAAAACGTCAGAGACACATTCATCCACATCCTCACGGGAAGCGGCACTTCTGAGTCTGTTGAAAACAATAGTATAAACATAATTGTAATACTCGTCAAAAAATACTCTGTGTGCCGTCTGCGGAGATTTTTCAGCAGTTCACGGAATCTGCTGTCCGTCATCATATCCCTCCTTGTGAACATTTTTAAATGCATTTATCGTGTTCTGTAATATATACTCGCAAGCGAGAGAGCATCTGTGACAATAATATCATAATTTTTTTTGCAAAGCAAGTTTTATGGCACGGAAATCAGTTTTGCTTATACAGACACTAATATGTAGGGGCAGGGCAACAACATTTACTTTTTTGTGGTAAGGCATAGTTATTGAGGAACGTCCGTAAAGCATCGCTGCGCTTGCTTTACTGCTTTGTCAGGGGGACTCTGTCCCCCTCATTCACCCCCTGCAAGGGAGATAACATCTCCCAACGGGAGCCCGTCCCCTCTGTCAGCTACGCTGACATCTCCCCACACTGTGGGGAGTCACCCTTGACCCCAGAACGTGCGCCTGCGGCGCTTTTTTATATTTTTTAAAAGTAAATGCTGTTGCCGTGAAAATACGCAATAAATGTATTGACATTCATGCAAAAATATGGCATAATTAAATATGTATAGCATAGTATGCTCGTGGGATGGGGCAAGTCCCCAAAATTTTATGAGAGGAGAGTTTTACAATGCTTAAAAAATTCACAAGCGGACTGCTTTCAGCAGTTATGCTGGCTGCGTCAACTGCTTTTTCCATGCCGATGTCAAGCACGGTAAGTGCTGCATCCGATCAGAATTACGCTGACGCTCTCGACAAGTCACTTTTCTTCTATGAGGCTCAGCAGGCAGGGCCTCTCCCTGAGTGGAACAGAGTTGAGTGGAAAACCGATTCTACTATGTCCGACGGAGTTCTCGGCGGCTGGTACGATGCAGGTGACCACGTAAAATTCAACCTGCCTATGGCTTATTCAGCTTCAATGCTGGCTTGGGGTATGTATCAGTATCCCGACGGCCTCGAAAAAACAGGTCTTGCTAAAACTTATCAGAACAACCTTGAATTCGTTCTCGATTACCTCGCTGACTGCGACAAGGGTACTGAGGCTGTTTTCCAGGTAGGTAACGGTACTATCGACCATACATGGTGGGGCCCTATCGGTCTGCTCCAGTACGGTATGGAGGACAGCGGTACTTCCTATGAATCCGCTCGTGCCGTTCTAAAGGCTTCAAAGGGATGCTCAGCCGTTTTCGGTGAAATGGCTGCTGCTCTGGCAGCAGGCGCTGCTGCTCTCGATGGCAAGATCGACGCTTCAAAGAAGGCTTCATATATCGAACACGCTGAAAACCTTTTCAAGATGGCTGACGCTTCAAAGAGCGATGATGTCTACAACGACAGCGACGCTTCAGGCTTCTACCGTTCAAGCCATTTCTACGATGAACTTTTCTATGCCGCTAACTGGCTCTATATCGCAACAGGCGACAATTCATACCTTGATAAGGCAAAGGGCTACATCCCGAATCTTGGCAAAATGCTCGGCGAAGGCGACAAGCTCGCTTACGGCTGGGGTCACTGCTGGGATGACACAATGCAGGGCGGTATGCTCCTCTACGCTATAAATACAGGCGAATACAAGGATCATGTCAAGAAGCACCTCGACCGCTGGGTAAACGGAACAGAAGCAAAGAAACTGGACGGAGGTCTCCGCTGGCTGACCACATGGGGCTGTCTCAGATACGCTAATACAGCCGCTTTCCTTGCTTCAGTTGCAAGCGATACTATTTTCAAGGATGAAGATACTTCTGCTTATGTAACTTTTGCTGAGGAACAGGTAAACTACTCTCTCGGCGACAATCCGAGAAATTCAAGCTATGTTGTCGGCTACGGCGAGAATTCACCTAAGAATCCTCACCACAGAACTGCTCACGGCTCATGGAAGAATGACCTTGCAGTTCCCGCAAATAACCGTCACATCCTCTACGGCGCTCTCGTAGGCGGCCCGAATGAGGACGGTTCATACGAAGATGATCGTCAGAACTACATCAACAACGAGGTTGCTACCGACTACAACGCAGGCTTCACTGCTATGCTCTGTAAGATGGTAGAAAAATACGGCGGAACTACCGACCCGAACTTCCCTCCTAAGGAAGAACATGACGGCCCTGAGTTCTTTGTTGAGTGTACTTCAAAGGGCGCTGAATCAAGCGGTATGACTATCAGCTTCAAGGTAACAAACCACTCTGCATGGCCTGCAAGAGCGCAGGACAACGTTTCATTCCGTTACTACATGGATCTCAGCGAAGTCAAGGCAGCAGGCGCAAATCCTGAGGATGTTGTTATCCGCTGCGACCGTGACCAGTCTGCTATGTATGCTTCAAGCGGTGTCAAGCCTGCTGAGATCTCAAAGGTACAGCACTATGACGGCGATATCTACTACGTTGAGGTAAATCTCCCTGACGGACGTGCTTGTCTGCCTATCTCCGAGGGTATGCAGCAGTGCGAGATCCTCCTTGCTCTGGTAATGCCTAACTACGGAAGCGGCTGGGATGCAACAAATGACTTCTCAAACAAGGACATCCTCACAGCTAAGACCACAACAGGCGCAGACGGAACAGTTCACGGCATCGTAACTCCTTACGTTCCTGTTTATGTAAACGGCAAGCTCTACTACGGCGAAGAACCCGACGGCACAAAGGCTGACGGACTTGGCGGAACAGGCGCTCCAAAGCCGGTTGTAACAGAAGCTGACCCGCCTAAGACTACAACTACAACAACTACCACAAAGTCCGATGAGCCGCTTTCACCTCCTAAGTCAACAGAAAGCACTACTAAGGAAACTACTACAACTTCCACTTCTACAACTGTTATCACATCTTCCGAGGATGTAAAGACTGTAACAACTGTTTCAGACGGAAACAAAAACAGCGTTTCTGCTGCTAAGTACGGCGACGCTAACTGCGACAATGACGTAACACTTTCAGATGCAGTACTCATCATGCAGTCTATCGCAAATCCAGGAAAATACGGTGTAAAGGGCACAGATACAAACAAGATCACCGAGCAGGGCAGCGCAAATGCCGATTGTTCAAACGTTGGTGACGGCGTAACTAATAAGGATGCTCTCGCTATCCAGAAGTTCATGCTCAAGATCATCGACAAGCTCCCCGAATAATAAAATTCCCACGGCTTAACATGGGATCCGTCAGGGATTCGTGCTTTTATCGGGGGAAAACCTTTTGAAGCCGTTTTCCCTCGGAATCCCTTCTTTAAACACTTAACCTTAAATTTTGCCCCTGACAGGGTGCTATCCAAAAATGTAAAAGTTCAAACTTTACTTGGAGCGCTCTGTCAGGGGCAAAATTTCAATTTAAAGTCTTTGGGAAATCAGTCATGGGGATTTTTTTCTTTGTAGTTGTCCATGATGCCATCGGTGAGGCGGCTGATTATATCAAGGACAGGCTTTATGCCGTTATCGCAGTAATTGAAATATGTGTAATATCCGCCGTAGATGAGGTATGTGAGCATCATTCTGTCCTCCATCGTGGGAACTCGCTCCGGCTCGGCAGTTTTGATAATATCGTTCAGTTCTTTCTCCAGCAATGCCACAAAACTGCTGCTCCTGCTCCCCTCGAACAGAATTTTTATCAATCTCTCGTTGGCGACAAACGCTTCACTCAGTTCTGCCACGAAAATTCGGGTATTTCTCAATATCTCCTCCGTATGTCTGATACTGGTCATGCATGACTGCACCACTTCCCTTTCCAGCGATTCGGACAGATCGTAGATATCGTGATAGTGCAGATAAAACGTAGCTTTGTTTATCTCGGCTTTCTCGGAAAGTTCTTTCACGGTTATTTTTTCCAGAGGTTTCCGTGAGCGGAGTTCCAGAAAAGAATTAATGATACTGCGTTTGGTTTTTTCGGTACGAAGATCCATAATTTTCCTCTTTTCGACATTTTTAGATATGTGTCTATTATGCGACTGATGTTTATAATTGACTGTTGTACTCTGACCATTGTTAGGGTATAATTTAATCAGAAAAAGAATTATTCTGCGGTAAATATACTGACTATCCGTACTTTATTATAATTATATACAGATACTCAACGGTTGTCAAGAATTGCAGGATCATTCTCCACGGCGACAGCATTTACTTTTTTGCGTTAAGGCAGCACCGCACAAAGATTGTGCTGAAGATGCGCCGACAGATTTTTCGTCAGATTGTATAGAAATTTCGCAGGCATACTTACGTATGTCAAGGAATTTCTGTGCAAGATGGCGGAAAATATGCAAGCAGATTCAGTGCAAAGCCGTCAGGTGTGCTTTGTGCGGTGTTGCCTTAAATCATAGATATTGAGAAACGTCCGTAAAGCATCGCTTTGCTTGCTTTACTG
>JAEDMD010000045.1 GCA_016303195.1 Oscillospiraceae bacterium
TTGGAAACCCGATGTTTGAGTTTCAGGCTTGATTCAAACTTTTTTGACAGACTGGATCGCAGAGCTTGTCTCTGCGATTTTTTTATAGCCGACGGATTGTGACATATTTTTCGGACGAACTGCATTATAATTATATCAGAAACGCAGATGATGCGTTCAGACATTACCACAGCGGAGGTGCAGTGTGCAGACAGTCTATGCTGATGTTCTTATTATCCTTAATATCTATGTTAATTTTTTCCTCCTGAGAACAACGGCAAGAGTGACTCATTCCCCTCTCAGGACTTTTCGGTGCATCGCCGCCTCCGTCTATGGTAGCCTTTTCTCTCTGACGATCCTTCTTCCGTCACTTGGAACTCCCATTAATATCGCCATTAAGGCTGCTGCCGCTGTCACCGTTGTTCTGGCAGGTTTCGGCTTTCACGGCATGAAAAGACTTATAGCTGATACATTCGCCTTCTTCGTTTCAAACTTTATCCTCGCAGGCACGGTCTATGCGGTCTATTCGTGGTTTCGCCCCGATTTCATGCGGTTCAACAATACATATTTCTACATTGATTTTTCTCTTATCATCCTTATCATCACAACATCTGCCATGTATCTTGCCGTGTGCATTGTACGCTATTTTCTTGACCGTGACATCAGCGGCGATTACAGGATAATCATAAAATACGGCAGGCATATCGTCAGTATAAAAGGGATCCCCGACACCGGAAATGTCCTCACAGACTGCTTCACAGGCTGTCCCGTGGTTATCTGCGATAAGGAAAAATTCGGCAATATTTCAGAGTTTCCTAAGCGGATAAGACTTATCCCGTTCACTACCGTTTCAAACAGCGGATTAATGCCTGTTTTCCGCCCCGATGAAGTGCTTATTGAAAATCTCACCGACCATTCCCGAAAAAAAGCCGATGTTCTTGTGGGGCTTGGAAATAATACAGATAATGCGGTCTTTGACCCGAAAATATTGAAAATATGAAAGAGGAGATAAAAATGCTGATGATCCGAAAATTAAAGCTGATACTGAAAAAACTGATGGCTGGCAGGGTTTTCTATGTCAACGGTGCTGACACTCTGCCGCCTCCTCTCACCCGTCAGGAGGAAGCGGAGGTTTTTATCAGACTTGCCGATCATGACCCGACTGCAAGAAAATGCCTTATTGAGCATAATCTGCGGCTTGTGGTGTACATAGCAAAAAAGTTTGAGTCCACAGGTATCGGCATAGAAGACCTTGTTTCCATCGGTACGATCGGGCTTATCAAGGCGGTGAACACTTTCTGCCCGACCAAAAATATCAAACTGGCAACATACGCTTCACGATGCATTGAGAATGAGATACTCATGTTTCTGCGTAAATCCTCCCAGTACCGCAACGAACTTTCCATTGACGAACCGCTGAATATCGACTACGACGGCAATGAACTGCTCCTGTCGGATGTTCTCGGAACGGATGAGGATATCGTGAACAAAGGTATCGAAACCGAAGCAGAACGTGAAATTCTGCGTAATGCCGTGTCTGAACTCGGAGAGAGAGAACGTGAGATAATGGAAATGCGTTTCGGTCTTGTTGACGGCAAGGAAAAAACTCAGAAGGAGGTGGCAGACTGCATAGGTATATCCCAGTCATATATTTCAAGACTGGAAAAAAAGATAATCAAAAAACTCCGTATCAAGATCGAAAGTGTGACCTGACTATTCATTTTTAATTATGTACAAATGTAATTATTTGATGTGTAGAATAAAAGCAAAAAGATATAAAGCCGTGTCGTTTTATGCGATACGGCTTGCTTTTTACGTTAAAAAGAAAAAATTACGCTGTACTATTGTATTTTTAAACCATAAGTGGTATAATTTAATATATGTATATTGTTTTATGGATGTTCCGTTTATGACTTTTAGTCATTTTATTGTATAGGGAGTATGTATATGAAAAACTGGACTGTTGGTGTGCCCGACAGAAAAACTGTTTCAAGTCTCGTCTTCGGATGTCAGGTCTCATCTCTCACCGCCGCCGCTTTAGCCGCAAAGGGTTACACTTCACCCGAATGCGTTGCAGAAAATCTCAATATCGACGAACTCTCCGACCCGTTCCTCATCAAGGACATGGACAAAGCCGCTGAAACTATCAATTCCGCCATCGACAACTGCGAAAAAATATGCGTTTACGGCGATTATGACTGTGACGGCATCATGTCTACTGTCATTCTGACCTCATACCTCACAGAAGCAGGTGCGGATGCGGTCTTTTATATCCCTGAACGTTCCGAGGGATACGGTCTCAATAAAAATGCTATTGATAAGATACATGACGACGGTGTTAGTCTCATCGTTACTGTGGATAACGGTATTTCCGCAATTTCCGAAGCTGAATACATCTATGAGCTGGGAATGCGCCTTGTTGTTACCGACCACCATCAGCAGGGAGATTCACTTCCGAAAGCAGAGGCTGTCGTTGACCCTCACCGCCATGATGACGAATCGCCTTTCAGACATATGTGCGGCGCCGGTCTTGCGCTGAAGCTGACTGCCGCTCTTGACGGAGGCGATTACACTTTCGCTATGGAGCAGTTCGGCGACCTTGCCGCTATCGCTACTGTTGCGGATATAGTCAGTCTCACAGGCGAAAACCGATACCTCGTCACCGAGGGTATGCGACTTATTGACAACACAGACCGTCCTGCTCTGATGGCTCTGAAAAAAGTCAGCGGCATTGACAACAAGCCCGTTGATTCCTCATCTATCGGATTCGGACTCGCTCCGAGGATCAACGCTTCGGGAAGATTCGGCTCTCCACGCACTGCCGCCGAGCTTTTTATGTGTGAGGATTACGACGAGGCTCTCAGAATAGCAACTGAGCTTGACAGGCTCAATAATCAGCGTAAATCCGCTGAAAATGATATTATCAGCGAAATTAACGAAATGATCGACCGTGATCCGTCACTGGTAAGGAAACGTGTAATCTTCATCTGCGGAAAAAACTGGCATCACGGTGTTATCGGCATCGTCGCCGCACGTATCGAGGAACAGTACGGAAAGCCCTGCTTCATCGCATCCGACTCCGATGGCGAGGTTCGAGGTTCGGCACGTTCTTTCGGGGATTTCTCGGTGTTCGATGCACTCACCTACGCTAAGGATGCTCTTTCCAAATTCGGCGGACATCCCGGTGCAGGCGGATTTACGATAAACAAAGGCATGACCGAGCAGTTCGGTCAGCTCCTTGAACAGTTTGCCGCTGAAAATCATGAACCTATGCCGCTGTTTTCGATCACTGCCGACTCCCCTGTCACTGCTCAGGAACTTACTTTCCAGAACGTAGAGGATCTCAGCAAGCTCGAACCCTACGGAATGGGCAACGAACAGCCCCTTTTCTACATAGAAAATGCCGCTGTTACTGAAATTCGAGGCATGGGCAATGGCAGTCATTCCATGATAAAATTCAGATTCGGCACTTCCGAATATACTGCAAAAATGTTCAGGACTGCTCCCGAAGCACTGCCTGTTGCAGGCGGTGATATCTGCAAAATGATCGTTACCCTCGGTATCAACGAGTTCCGTGGCAATCGCTCGATAGATATCCTTGTCAAGGACATACGTCCTCAGCTTTTCGAGCAGAACCGCTATTTCTCCGCTCTCCGCTCCTTTGAAGCAATGACAAGGGGTGAAAAGCTCCCGAACCTTAATTTCTACAAAAAAATGCTCCCCTCTCAGCAGGAGGCGGCATTGATATACAAATCCATCCCCGAAAAGGGTATCAGTCCCGAAAGACTATTCATGAAGCTGAATGCCCCCGATATCAATTACGCTAAATTCAGCTCCGCTGTTGAGGCTTTCAGACAGCTCGGTCTGATAAGCGTTTCATCAGGCGGACAATTTATCAGCAAGGCGGCTGTTACTAAAAAAGCCGACCTTTTCTCAGCTCCCGTGCTTGCTTTTCTCAGGCAGGTGATCGGTTGATCAATACATTTTCATCACGGCTCCCGCTCGCCGTAAGAAGCGGCAGTCTTTTTTGACTGAGGAGAAACACTATGAACGATGACATGAATGTATCAAATCTCCCATTCAAAGAGCTTAGCATCCCCATTCCTGAGGACGCTCTGCCAAAAGATCCTGCGGAGTATCTGAAATATATCCCGGAATATGATGATAATTTCACCATCGAGATGATAATTCAGAAGATACTCAAGGATGACAAGCAGTACGATCTGAGCAAGATCATCTCTGCATATGAATTTGCGGCTAAAGCCCATGAAGGTCAGAAACGCTCATCAGGTCAGGATTATATCATCCATCCCCTTGCAGTTGCATACATCCTCCTTGAACTCGGCATGGATACCGATACCATCTGTGCTGCCCTGCTCCATGACGTTGTAGAGGATACCGATGCCACCCTCGATGACCTGAAAAAACGATTCGGTCAGGACGTTGCACTGCTTGTTGACGGTGTTACAAAACTCAGCAAGATACCTACATCTACCAAAGAGGAGCAGGCCGCAGAAAATATCAGAAAGATACTCCTTGCCATGTCGCAGGATATCCGTGTAATGATAATAAAGCTGGCTGACCGTCTCCATAATATGCGTACTCTCCGCTACCGTCCGCTGGACAAGCAAAGAAATGTCGCTCTGGAGACTATGAATATCTACGCTCCTATCGCTCACCGTCTCGGTATCAGAGCTATCAAGGAGGAACTTCAGGATCTGGCTTTCCATTATCTTGACCCATATGCTTACTACGAGATCGAGAGTATTCTCGAAAACAAAAAGGAAGAACGGGAAGCCTTTATCGAAGTCATCAAGAAACGCATTTCCGAACGCTTCAAGACCGAGGATTTCGCTCAGCCGCCTCAGATCGACGGCAGAGTAAAGAGCATTTACAGTATCTACCGCAAAATTTTCATCGGGCATAAGAACATCGACCAGATCTACGACAAGTATGCTGTACGTATCATCGTCACAACTATTGCAGAATGTTACAATGTTCTCGGACTTATCCACGATATGTTCCGCCCGATGCCGAACCGCTTCAAGGACTATATCGCAAACCCAAAGTCCAATATGTACCAGTCTCTCCACACCACCGTTCTCGGCAAGGAAGGCATCCCGTTCGAGGTGCAGATCCGTACATGGGATATGCATGAGACTGCCGACTATGGTATCGCCGCTCACTGGAAATACAAGGAGGGCATTCAGGGCAAGGACAAGATGGATCAGCGCCTTGCATGGGTTCGTCAGGTCATTGAGGCTCAGCAGACTTCCGATGATGTTGAGGAGATCGTCCGCATTATCAAGACCGATCTCGACCCTGAGGATATCGTTGTTATGACTCCAAAGGGAATGTCCGTTTCACTTCCAGTAAACTCAAATGTTATCGATTTCGCTTATCGTATCCATACTCAGATCGGTCATAAGACCGTCGGTGCTAAGGTTGACGGCAAGATAGTTCCCCTTGA
This sequence comes from Oscillospiraceae bacterium, assembly GCA_016303195.1. Lineage (GTDB taxonomy): Bacteria > Bacillota > Clostridia > Oscillospirales > Ruminococcaceae > Ruminococcus. Next base: position 5,450 of record JAEDMD010000045.1, read on the forward strand.
CTACAAGCTCCAGACAGGTCAGATCTGTGAGATCATCACCAGCAAAGATGCCGAAAAAGGCCCTAACCGTGCATGGCTCAACACTGTTCAGACCAGTGAAGCACGTTCCAAGATTCGCTCATGGTTCAAAAAGGAACGCCGTGAGGAGAATATCGCTGAGGGCAAGGCTCAGCTTGAACGTGAATTCAAGCGCCACAGGATCAATCTCAAGGAATCCGAATATTCCGAGTTCCTCGCCGATGATTTCAAGAAACACAACTGCGATAACCTCGAAGATTTCTACGCTTCGATAGGCTACGGCGGTACTACCCTTTCAAAGATAATCCCACGGCTCAAGGACAAGTACGAAAAGCTGTACTCCGATAATGAGAACGAGGATGATGCTTCACATAAGCTGGTAAAGGCTAAGCCAAGTGCAAGAGGTACGATCATACTCGATGATGTAAATAACCTCGATCTCAAATTCGCTCAGTGCTGCAATCCGCTTCCCGGCGATGATATCGTTGGCTTTATCACCCGTGGCTACGGTCTTTCCGTTCACACCACAAGCTGTATCAACTACAAAAAGGCTATGGAGAGAAACGATCCCGAAACTGTTGCAAGATGGGTGGATATACAGTGGACTGAAAACAGCGATACTCAGATGCAGACAGGATTTGAAGTTATTGCAACCGATCGTGTTGGTCTGGTATATGACATCACCGCTGTCCTCCTCGACGCAAGAGTTCCTATTGTACACTCTGCTTCAAGAGGTCTCAAAAACGGCAATGCTATGTTCGAGGCTACTGTTATAATCTCCAACACTGAACAGCTCAACCACTTATTTGAAAAACTCAGAAAGATCAAGGGCGTTATCTCTGTTGAGCGTTCTTCCATCACTGAGGGAGGTAACTAATGAAAGTACACAGATTACAGCTTGGAGAACTCCGCTCCAACTGCTATATCGTTGAAACTGCTCCGAACCGCTGTATCGCTGTCGATATCGGCGGTGACAGCAGACTTCTTCTGGAGTTTCTGAAAATGCACAGGCTGACTCTTACAAAAATACTCCTCACTCACGGCCATTTCGATCATATGGGCGGATGTGAGGAAGTCCGCAAGGCAACAGGCGCTGAGATCTATATTCATGAGGATGACGTTCCTATGCTCAGCAGTGAAAGCCTTTCGCTTTCGTCAACTATGGCTTACCGTGAATTTGTTCCTGTTACAGACTGGACTGCCGTTACAGGCGACTGCTATATCAATGACGGTGACTGTACTTTCCATGTACTTCACACACCGGGACATTCCCACGGAAGCGTCTGCTATGTGTGCGAAAACGTCATTTTCTCAGGCGATACACTGTTCTGCTGTTCCATCGGACGCACCGATCTTCACGGAAGTATCCCGGAAAAGATGAACGATTCGCTGAAAAAGCTCTACGATCTGGAAGGTGATTATAAAGTCCTGCCCGGCCATAACGAAACGACTACTCTTGAATATGAACGCAATTCAAACCCATTCATGAGACAATTCAGAGGATAATATGATAAATAATGATTTTAAAATGCCGATCATTATGATCGGCCATTCTTTTAAGTATGAGACAGAAGCAACATTGAAGCTGTTTTTCAATACCGCCCGCTTCAGCTTTTCCAATAATGAAAATGATGCAATGGGCGATAATTTTGTCATTACCCGTTTTGACGGAAACAGCACTGTTTCTGCACATATCAGACTGAACGGCATCGACAGGAATAAAGAGACTTCCCTGCCCTATAACTGCGACAGTAAGGAAATCGAATATACGGTTTGCAGACTTGTGTATGAACTGCTTACAGAATCCACAGGCATTACTCCGCCGTGGGGACTGCTCACAGGGATCCGCCCTGTCAAAAAGGTCATTGATCTCATACGTCAGGGAAAATCTGAAAATGAGGTATATTCCGCTCTCGGAAATAGATTCCTTGTATCGCAGAAAAAACTGAAACTTGCCTACGATACCGCTGTCAATCAGCTTCCCATCCTTGACAGGATAGACAGAAAAGCAGTCAGCCTTTATGTTTCCATCCCGTTCTGTCCTACACGATGCAGTTATTGCTCGTTTGTTTCACATTCGATGGATTCGGCTATCAAACTCATGCCCGAATATATCAGCGCTCTTTGCCGTGAACTGGAGATCATCGGCAGGATCGTCAAAGACACTCAGACTAAGATCGATACAATATATTTCGGCGGAGGTACTCCCACTTCCATTTCTGCCGATGACCTGAGAACTGTAATGACGGCTGTTCAGGATAATTTTGATCTTGCAAATGTCCGTGAATACAGTGTTGAAGCAGGCAGACCCGATACCATAACCGAAGAAAAACTCCGTGTCATAAAAGAAATGGGCGCTCAGAGAATTTCTGTAAATCCGCAGACTCTCAATGACGATGTGCTGAAAGTTATTGGCAGAAAACACTCTGGCGAAGATGCACTAAGAGCATTTGAAATGGCAAGAAAGATAGGCTTTGACAATATCAATACCGATCTCATCGCAGGTCTGCCGACGGAGAGCTTTGAAAGTTTCAGAAATACCCTCGATAAAATGACTGAGCTTTCTCCCGAAAGCATAACCGTTCATACTCTCACAATAAAGCGCTCTGCTACGCTGTTTGAACAGGACAAAGCCGAACGTTCACAGCCTGCCGCCGAAATGGTCGATTACAGCATTCATAAGCTGATGAGTGAGGGATATCTCCCCTACTATATGTACCGCCAGAAAAATACTGTCGATAATCTTGAAAATGTCGGATATGCAAAAAAAGGCTTTGAAAGCTATTATAATATCTTCATCATGGACGAGACACAAACTATCCTCGGAGCAGGCTGTGCCGCCTCCACAAAGCTGGTCTATCCTGATAATAAACTCGTCCGTATACATAATTATAAATTTCCCTATGAGTACATCCGCTCGTTTGATAAACTCATGGAAAAGAAAGGAGAGATCAGCGAATGCTTGCTAAAAATCAGGTCTTCACAGCCGAAATAACAGACATCACCTCCGATGGAAGCGGTGTTTGCAGAATAAACGATATAGCTGTTTTTGTTCCAAATACTGCTATTGGCGATGTGGCTGAAATTAAAATAGTGAAAGTTATGAGCAGATACGCTTACGGCATTGTGGAAAAACTCATTACTTCCTCACCTGACCGTATCGAACCGGTCTGTCCTAAATACAAAATATGCGGTGGCTGCGTTTTCATGCATATGTCCTATGAGGCGGAATGCAGGATCAAATCAAATATTGTCACTGAGGCTTTTGCACGTATCGGCCATCTCGTTCCAAAAGAGATCCTTCCTATATTTGCATCAGACAGCATCGAAGGTTACAGAAACAAAGCTCAGTATCCATATGCAGATCATAAATATACCGATAATAAGGTTGTTCCGACATTCGGATTCTACGCTCCTCGTTCGCACAGACTCGTTCCTGTAACTTATTGTGTACTCCAGCCTGTTACTTTTGGCGACATACTCAGGCATTGCGAGGAGGAACTCGGAACAGCCGATTTCAATGCGATAACTCCCTATAATGAGGAAAGCGGAAACGGAGTCCTGAGACACCTCTATATCCGTCAGGGCTTTCACAGCAAAGAGATCATGGTTTGCTTTGTGACTGCTAAGGATAATAACATTATCCGCAAACAGCTGACAGCTTTGGGAAATACTCTTATAGCCGATACTCCCGAAATAAAATCGGTAATGCTTAATGTAAATCCGCAGAAAACAAATGTTATTCTCGGAAATAAAACTATATGCCTTATTGGAAAAGATACGATCGCTGATACACTTTGCGGAATTCCCGTTTCGCTGAGTCCGCAGAGTTTCTATCAGGTCAATACTGCTCAGGCTGAGAGGCTTTTCGCTGAAGCAAAACGTCTTGCCGCTCCGAAGAAAAACGAACTTCTGCTTGACCTTTACTGCGGCGCAGGTGCTATCGGTCTTTCAATGGCTGATGAAGTCGGAAAAGTTATAGGCGTGGAAGTTGTTCCTCAGGCAATTGAGGACGCTAAGGCTAATGCCGAACGTGCAGGTATTTCCAATTCTGAATTCTATGCAGGCGATGCTGGCGAGATCGCATCGAAATTCGCTTCCGAAGGCACTACCCCCGACATCATCATCCTCGACCCGCCACGAAAAGGATGCGATGAACAGACTCTCAATGCCTGCCTGAAAATGTCACCTTCACGTATCGTTATGATATCATGCAATCCCTCAACTGCCGCCCGTGATGCAGCTTATCTGTGCGAGAACGGATTCACTCTCGATGTCCTCAGACCTGCGGATTTCTTTCCGAGGACAAGGCACGTTGAGTGCGTGGTTTTGATGTCAAGGAATGAAAGCTGAAAAGCCCGATTTTACGTCGGTTTTCGGCTATACAGTTAAACTGCACACTCAACCCTGGTATGGTTTTTGCTGTATTCGGAAAGACATCTACGCACTAAAAACGCCTGACAACATTTCTGCACACCGAGGAAAGTGGGTCAAAATGATAACAGGCGTTTGAGAGTGCGTCAAAATGCTGTCGGAGAATGGAAAGTGCGTAGAATCGCAAAAATGATACATATCAAATATTGCGATTGATATATAGGGTTGAGGGCGTGGAAATGTTGTCAATAAAAGGAGGAATCCATATGCCTGAAAACATCAATTTGCTCGATATCAGCGAAATGCTCAAACTGCTCAGAGGCCAATATCCTGTACGCAGAGTCATAAGGTCGCAATTTGACCATGAGCCGATGAATCTGCCAACTGAACCTTCCGTTGTTTTGGGAGACTTTATATATGAGACGCCGTGCTGTCAGTGCGTTTTTCAGGACGCACTGAAAGTTCTGCTTTCAGGTTCGGCGGACGATGTGTTTCCTGGATTCGCATATATTGAAGAAAGCCTTTTGAACGAAAAACTCAACATCGCAGGAATTCGCATTGATCTGGAAATGCTGCTCCCACCGCTGAAAGAGGGCATTCGCCGAACCTTAAGCGGTCTGTCCGATCGAACAGCATTCTGCTCCACAAGCTGTCTGGAGTGGATCAGAACTGTTAGCAGCTCTTATGAAAAAGAATACGGGTTCACACTCTTGGATGAATAAAAAAACCGCACCACTGAATAACCAGTGATGAGGAAAGGAGAAAATCAGTATGACAGCAGACACAATGGGAGATATGAAATATGCAAACGGAATTTGAAATCAAAAACGGCGTGTTGGAAAAGTGTATTCCTGAGCAGAACGAAACGAGCGTCACCGTGCCGGAAGGCGTGAAAAGCCTCGGAAGCGACTTCTTCGGCCGGTGCGAATCGCTGGAGGAGATCGAACTGCCGGAGGGTATGCAGTCTCTCGGAGAAATGATGTTCTCCGAATGCACGGCTCTGCGGGAAATCTCGCTGCCGGACAGCCTTGCGGAGATCGGCGACCGCGCATTCGAGGACTGCCGCGCACTGCAGGAGATTTGGCTTCCGGACGGTCTGAAGCGCATCGGCGCCCGAGCATTCTTAAGCTGCAGGAATCTGAAAAAGGTGCGGTTTCCGGCAGATCCGGAGCAGATCCCGGACACCGCGTTTCTGCTCTGCCCCCGCCTTGCGGAATTGACATTCGCAGCGGCGCCGCAGCAGGAAAGCGCCCTACATAAATGGCTCTGCGGATTTCTCTCGAAGCACCGGCAGATTCCGCTGAATATGTATCGTCTGCAGACGCTCGATGCCGTAAGCGCGGCAGCGTTTCTGCAAGCGGCGCAGTCGCTAGAGGATGCTGAGATCACCGCCCTCATGCTGCAGTATCTGCACGAAAACGGCGGTGCAACGCTTTGAAGCGAGTGAAAAGTGAGCATAGATACATAAGGAGATTATTATGGTAACAGTCACAATTGAAAACAGCGAATTCAAATTTCACGGCACGTTTGACTGCGGATATGCAGGGCTTTACCGTGACGATCAGATCTTTTTCTATGGCGATCCAATTTCGATTGAGATTGGACT
>JAEDMD010000046.1 GCA_016303195.1 Oscillospiraceae bacterium
TTATTTGTTAATTCTTTCTTTTTTCTATTGACTTTTCATAGCTGGTCTCCTTTTTGAGTTCATAGTGAAAAGTTCTTAGTGATCAGTTCGGATCATTTCCACATTAACCACCAGCTATGCAGTATCCACTAACAACTTATAACTTCTTATACACGGCTGTTCCTAAAAAAACAACATCCGAATTCTCAGCGTTATTACTGTTGTGTTCGTAATCGTAGACAATTATCATGCCGTTGCAGTTTTCGGGTAGTTTCCTCCCTGCAAAGGCGGAAACGAAACTGCCGCTGTATGAACAGTCCGCCAGAAATTCCGACGCATCGGTGAAAATCCTGTCATAAACAGCCTTCTCGATAAAGTCCTCGTCTATTTCATCTTCATTTATGCCATTCTCCACGCAGAAACGGGACGGGCATTCGTTTTCATAGTCATACTCCGTATACTCCTCCAGTTCGTCCTCCGTGAATCCGCATACCGCCCAGACCAAAACAAAGCCTTCTTTTTCCATATTATCTCCTTTTGAGTTATCATTCTTTAGTGATTAGTTTTGAGCATTTCCACATTAACCACCAGCTATGCACTAATCATTGACAACTAACAACTATTATAAGGATATCTTCATGCCGTCAACGGATACCGAAACTTCGGGGAATATGGCTTTCAGCTCGTCCTCGTATACAGCAGGCTCTTTCTCGGCAGGGCTGTAATGTGTCAGCCACAAACGCTTTGCATTCGCCTTTTTCGCCAGTTCGCAGGCATCCTGCATCAGCATATGCCCCTTTTCTTCCATCGACTGCTTTTTGTCAAGTGTTCCGTACATTCCCTCGCATACGAAAAGATCGGAATTTTCTGCAAATCCGACAATGCTTTCCAGCGGTCGGGTGTCGGTGGTGTATGTTATTTTCAGCGGCGCTCTCTGTCCGCCTGTTACCTGAGACTGTGTGATGACCTGACCGTTTTCAAGTGTCACATCCTCGCCTGCATGGAGTTTCTTCCAGAACTGCACAGGCACATCAAGTGCTTTCGCTTTCTGTGGGTCGAAAACAGGCTTGCGGTAAAATTCAAAGCTGTAACCGATACACTTTGTACTGTGTTCCAGCGGCAGTGTATTTATTGTCAGAAGCGGATCTATCCTTTCTATCCTGAAGCTCTCTGCTTCGCTGAATGAAAGCGGATGCAATGCTACTTCATAGGGCAGATATCCGCACACCGACATCAGCGACTTCACCGCATTCATACAGCTTGTGGGCAGATATATATCCAGCGGCTCTGTTCGTGAGCAGTTGCCGATGGAAAGGAGAAGTCCGGGCAGTCCTGTTACATGATCGGCATGGTCATGAGTGATGAGCAATGCCTCAACACGGCTCATTTTAAGTCCGTGCATACCCATTGCCACCTGTGTTCCTTCACCGCAGTCTACAAGCAGAGCCTTGCCGTTCTGTTCTATATATAAACTTGTGAGAAAACGGTCTTTCAGCGGAAGCATTCCGCCTGTACCGAGCAGACATATTTCAGCCATATTATCACCCTCCTGTGATAAGTCTTATAATATCATTGTATGTTGCAAAGATCATAACACCGATAAGGAGAAGCATACCTGCCGCATGGACATAACCCTCATGTTCTGGCTTTACAGGCTTGCGGCGGACAAATTCGATAAGGCAGAAAAGCAGTCTGCCGCCGTCAAGGGCAGGTATCGGCAAAAGATTGAATATACCGACATTTATAGTGATGAGCGATGACATATAGAGCAGATTGAAGATGGCATCCAGAATGGATTCGCTCTCCTCTGCCGCATCGCTGATAGCGTCCACTACACCAACAGGGCCTGAAACTTCCTCTTTCTTCACATCACCTGAGAAAAGCTGTTTCAGTGAAAGTCCTACCAGATGGCTCATGGAGCAGAAATAATCCTTCGAGCATCCCAGAACGGTCAGCGGATTCTTATTTTTGTAGACAAGTCCGAAATCTATCATTCCGCCGCCTTCCATGTTGTTATGGAATTTGACATTGCTGAGTTCCATTTTTTTGCCGTCACGGACGATCGTTATTTCATGCTCGTCGAGTTTTGTTGTTGCAAGGATATAATTAAGGTCAAGGTCACTGAAAATGCGTATGCCGTCCATTTCATAGAATCTGTCGCCGTGGCGCAGACCGCTTTCATAGCTTTCGGCATAGTATGTGATATCGCCGTTTTCCTCCTTGACACCTGCAAAGCCCTTTATTTCGGTGGTCGGGATATCCACCCACATACACACCATAGCAATGAGCATGATGAATCCAAGAATGAAATTCATCATCGGGCCTGCCACAAGAACTATCATTCTTTTCCACAGCTTTGCATTGCGGAAACCTCTTGGGTCGTCGAGAGTTTCGTCCTCGCCCTCCATAGCGCAGTAGCCGCCCATCGGGATGAGACGGAGCGAATACATAGTCTCGCCTTTTTTCTTCTGTAACAGCTTCGGGCCCATGCCTACGGCAAATTCGTTGACTTTTATGCCGCTGAGTTTAGCGCAGATAAAATGTCCGAATTCATGAACGGTAACTATAAGTCCGAATATCAATAAAGCAATGATAATGCCCATTGTTGTATCTACCCTTTCTTTAAATGTATAATGCGTAATTTTTCCTGTTTTTATTTGCTGATAACCGAGCGGACGTATTCCCTCGCCATAGTGTCAGCCTTTGTGACATCCTCATAAGAGTTTATGTCGAAGTATTCAAATTTATCCAGAACAGAAGAAACTATCTCGCCTATCTGAATGAATTTTATCTCGTCATGGAGGAATGCCCTTACAGCTTCCTCGTTGGCTGAGTTGACAAGACAGGGATATGCGCCGCCACGCTTTATGGCTTCGATAGCCGCTGACAGGCACTTGAATGTGTCATAGTCCGGCTTCTCGAAAGTCAGCTTTCCGTAATCCGTGAGGGAAAGTCTGCCTGTGGGACACTCCATCCTGTCGGGATAAAGGAGAGCGTACTGTATCGGTATCTTCATATCGGGTACGCCCATCTGTGCAATGACTGAGTAGTCGTTATATTCAACAGCCGAGTGTACAACGCTCTGTCGGTGTACAACTATCTCTATCTGGTCGGGACGCAGGTTGAAAAGCCACTTTGCTTCGATAAACTCCAGACCTTTGTTCATGAGAGTTGCGGAGTCGATGGTTATTTTATTGCCCATGTCCCAGTTAGGATGCTTCAAAGCCTGCTCCTTTGTGACATTTCTGAGCTGGTCGTAGGTATATCCGAAAAACGGGCCGCCCGAAGCGGTAAGTATCATCTTGCTGAGCTGTTCACGCTTGTTTCCCTGCAAACACTGGAATACTGCGGAATGTTCGCTGTCTATCGGATAAATAGTAACGCCCTTTTTCTTTGCAAGCTCCGTAACTATCTTTCCGCCTGCTACGAGAGTTTCCTTGTTTGCGAGAGCCACGTTCTTTCCTGCCTCCATAGCTGTGAGTGTTGGCAGAAGTCCCACCATTCCCACAACTGAGTTAAGAACGATGTCGCTTTCCTCCATGACAGCTATCTCGCAGAGTCCATCCATACCGCTGAGTACCTTTATACCAGTATCGGCAAGGCGCTCTTTCAGCTCGGAATATTTGTCATCCCTGTAAATGCAGACCTTTGAAGGCATGAACTTTCTTGCCTGCTGTTCCAGCATATCGATACTGCTGTGTGCGGCAAGTGCAGTCACCTTTATACCATGTTTTTCGCAGACCTCAAGGGACTGCGTACCTATTGAACCTGTTGAACCGAGTATAGAAACGGTCTTTATCATTGTTAAAACACTTCCTTAATTCAATTCGTAATTCGTAATGCGTAATGCGTAATTAGCGAACATAATAATTATGAATTACGCATTACGAATTAAAACAAAAGGGGACTATCCGTCAAATAGTCCGTTCAGTCCCCTTTCCTTTTAAAATAAATTCATGATATTCAAAAATACATAGAATGTAGGCAGTACGAAAAGTACGCTGTCGAAGCGGTCCATAAGTCCGCCGTGACCGGGCATTATCTTTCCGTAGTCCTTAAAGCCTATCTGACGCTTTACCATTGAAGCGGACAGGTCGCCCACTGTTCCGATAACAGCGCAGACTGCTCCCGTAACAAAGGCGATTATCGCTGTTTTAAGCTCAAATCCGCCTTCGTAGATCGAAAATGCAACAGCATAAACGATAGCCGTTGTCAGTATGCCGCCCACAAGTCCCTCAATGGTTTTCTTAGGGCTTATCTCAGGACACAGCTTATGCTTGCCGAGAGCAACTCCTGAGAAGTATGCTCCCGTGTCGGCTATCCATGCGCCGCAAAGTCCCATGACAAGGTAGAAAAGTCCGCTCATTCTTTCGATGCGAACCATAGTTGTCATGGCATTTGGTACAAGTACCATTACCGCCAGCACGAAAAATACCTGTTCATAGCGTATCTCCTTGTGCTTTTTCAGCCATGTTATAAAAATGACAAATGCACATAAAAGAGTAACAGCAAAAGCAATAAGCGTTACTTCCCCACGTATATCCACTGAATCGGGCATAGTTACAATGTTACCCGTTGCTTCATCATAATTATGGGTATAAACTATCGGGTAATAATATCCGTTATAGATAAACGGCATAGCAATACCGCAGATTTCCGACGCTAAAAGCACGGGAATGCACTTTTCCATCTTCACCGCACGTAAAAGCTCGAACAGCATTATTGCTATTATAGCCGCTACCGCAATGGGAAGCACGATAGTTTCATGGAAGTATAAAACCGCTGAAAGGAGCAGTACTCCGACTGCTCCCGATATGATACGTGTACGCATCAGACACCTCCGAAACGGCGGTTTCTTCTTGCGTATTCAGCAAGTGCCTTATCCAGCTCATCGGGAGTGAAATCAGGCCATAATACATCCGTATAGTAGAATTCCGCATAGGCGCACTGCCAGATAAGATAGTTGGATATCCTCTGCTCGCCGCTGGGACGGATAAGCAGGTCAACATCAGGATAGCCTGCTGTGTAGAGGTTATCGGAGATGGACTGCTCGGTGATATCCTCAGGCTTTATCTCGCCCTTTGCAGCCTTCTCAGCAAGTATCCTTGCGGCATGGGTTATCTCGTCACGTCCGCCGTAGTTGACAGCCATCATGAGAGTCATCTCGTCATAATGAGCGGTGTCTTCCTCCAGCTTTATCATCTTCTCCTGCAAATCCTCATCGAATGCGGACTTGTCACCGAGGAATATCATACGGGTATTCTCGCTGAGGAAGTTGCGGACATCCACGATATAATCACGGAAAAGCTCCATGATGGTGTTGACCTCCTCCGCAGGTCTCTGCCAGTTTTCGGTAGAGAATGCGTAGAAGGAAATATTTTTCAGTCCGATATCCTTGCAGTAGCGGACTATCTTCTTGAACTGCTTAGCACCCTCCCTGTGGCCGAATGAACGTGGAAGTCCACGCTTCTTCGCCCATCTGCCGTTGCCGTCCATGATGAATCCCACATGGTCGGGCAGTTTGTCGGGGAGTACTATTTCTTCTTTGTCTTTTTTTCCGAATAATGCCATATTTCACCAATCAGACAGTCATGATCTCTTTTTCCTTGTCAGCAACAGCCTTGTCGATATCATCAATGAAGCCGTCAGTGATCTTCTGTACCTTCTTCTCGCCGTCAGCAAGCTCATCCTCAGTGATCTCGGAATTCTTCTTCATCTTCTTCAGCTTTTCCATAGTGTCACGTCTTGCGTTGCGGACAGTTACCTTAGCCTTTTCGCCAAGACCCTTGATATCCTTAGCCAGCTCCTTACGTCTGTCCTCTGTGAGCTGTGGGAATGTAAGGCGGATAACATTGCCGTCATTTACAGGGTTAATGCCGATCTCTGAAGCCTGAATCGCCTTTTCGATAGCCTTGAGCTGTGGCTTCTCCCACGGAGAGATAACGAGAGTGCGTCCCTCTGATACAGATACAGCGGCAAGCTGATTGATAGGTGTAGGAGCGCCGTAATAGTCAACGGACACCTTGTCGAGAACAGCAGGATTTGCTCTGCCTGCACGGATAGCAGCGAACTCGTTGTTCAGTGCGTTAAGGCATTTTGCCATTTTTTCCTTAGTCTGATTTATTGTTTCTTTCATGATAAACATTCCTTTCGTTATTTAAGGCAACACCGCACAAAGCACACCTGACGGCTTTGCACTGAATCTGCTTGCATATTTTCCGTCATCTTGCACAGAAATCCCTTGACATACGTAAGTATGCCTGCGAAATTTCTATACAATCTGACGAAAAATCTGTCGGCGCATCTTCAGCACAATCTTTGTGCGGTGCTGCCTTAATAGTATAGAATTGAGAATATCAACATTCCCGATTCCGTATCAATATTATTCTTCGCTTACGAGAGTGCCGACATTCTTGCCCATAACAGCATCATAGATATTATCGGGACGAGAGAGGTCGAATACCAGCATCTTCATGCCGTTGTCACGGCACATTGTGGCGGCTGTGCTGTCCATAACAGCCAGTTCTTCGCTGAGTACCTGTGAGAATGTAAGTGTATCGTACTTCTTTGCATCGTCGAACTTGTGGGGGTCTTTGTCATAAACACCGTCAACCAGTGTTGCCTTGAGGAATACATCAGCCTCGATCTCAACTGCTCTGAGTGCGGCGGCTGTATCTGTCGAGAAGAACGGATTACCTGTACCGCATCCAAAAATAACAACTCTGCCCTTTCTCATATGCTTTACAGCTTTGTTGCGGATATAAGGCTCAGCTACCTGCTGCATGATAATAGCAGTCTGCACCCTTACATCACATCCGAGAGCTTCGAGAGAATCAGCAATAGCAAGCGCATTCATTGCAGTTGCCAGCATACCGATATGGTCTGCTCTTGTGCGGTCCATTGCTCCGCTTGAACGGCCTCTCCAGAAGTTCCCTCCGCCGACAACGATACCCACCTGGATACCCTCGTCAACGCACTTCTTTATGCTCTTGCATATCTCGTTGATAACGTCGAAATTAAGACCTGTCTTATTATCGCCTGCCAGCGCCTCTCCGCTGACCTTCAATAAAATTCTTTTGAACTTTGGTTCCATATAGCACCTCACTAAAAAATATCTATGTTTATTTTACACTAAAATTGAAGATATGTAAAGTCTATTTTCAGAAAAGTTCGGATTTTTCGTAATTATTTCTATATTTTAAATAAAAACCGCCCTGCTCATAATGATTATGCTTGCCGTCAAAAGGTTCACTGTACAATATATACAAAAATGTTGAAAATTCTTTGTTATGATATTTCTTCAAAAAGTGTTGACAAACCTGTTTTCCCGTGGTATAATATAAAAGCTGAGTGAGACAGACACCAGTAAAAAACACAATACAAAATACGGAGAGGTATCGAAGCGGTCATAACGAGGCGGTCTTGAAAACCGTTTGACTTAACGGTCACGTGGGTTCGAATCCCACCCTCTCCGCCATATTTTTTGCGGATTTACCCAAGTGGTGAAGGGGCTCCCCTGCTAAGGGAGTAGGTCGGGAAACCGGCGCGAGAGTTCAAATCTCTCAATCCGCGCTCAATATTCTCCTGAATCACATTTTGTTATTCAGGAGATTTTGTTTTATATTCAGAGAGGATGATTTTTTATTACACTATATATAAAAAGAATGCTCACTGTTATGTTTGCGGTCATGAGCATGATGCTGTGCTTTTGCATCACTGATATGCCGTCATTCCAACAGTGTTGTACCGTTTATGCCGACGACGATTACAAGCCCGACGGACTTACCGTTGGCGACAGCGGTGATTCCGTAAAGTGGATACAGGAGTCCCTCAACATCATAAATAATGCAGGACTGGAAGAAAACGGCATTTTTGATGAGAATACCGAGGAGGCTGTAAAAGTTATACAGGGTCAGCACAATATGACACAAAGCGGTGTAGCTACCAAAGCGACCGTTGAATTGATAAAAATAATGAGAAGCAAAGCCGAAAAAGCTATGACCACGGTCACTGAAACTGAAACGGAAACATATCCGACCGTTACCGAAAGCGAAAACACCGAAAATATCGAGGATGAGCCACGTATTACCCATCCGCATTATCCCGACCCACGAAACGTCCCCAAAAAGAAAAACAGGCATCTGTTCAGCGGCTACTGGTCGGAATATTTCGCAACGCTGAAAAGCCTGATTTTCCATCCAAAAGCTACTCTTGCACCTATATCAAGAGTATCAGCGCTATTGTTGGTACTGTGTGCTTCACTCGCCTTCATATCTTTGTTTTTCTCTGTACCACTGCCAATGATAAGTGATTACGGAAACGGTTTCTTTAAGATAATAGGATTTGAACCGATCATAGGCAAAGGCTGTTTCTTTGCTATGTTAAAACTTATAGCTGTCATTATTATGCTTATGCCGCTGGAATCCGATACATCTTATATTGCTGATAATTCGGACACCAAATTGGTCAGTGCTATACTGCTTGCTCTGCTGTTTACGGCACTCAGAATAGCCCTCAGTCTGTTAGTCGGAGGTGTGATATTCGTCGGAATATTCGCCGTATTCTGCAAAATATCGGAGAATGTCGCATTTATACTCGGTATTATCCCCGGTGGAGCAGTATTCCTGCTGTTCTATTTCATACCTTATATAATGTTAATATGGAACGAATTTAAACTCCCTGAATAAATATCGGGCTGTGCATCACGCACGAAATTATCATAAAATATATTTAACGGGTGCGGTAAATCTCTTTATCGCACCCGTTTTTTATCGGATCACTCCTTTGAGACAGCCTCTAAATAATTAAATAAAAAATATTTTTCTCGTTCTGAAATATTCCTGAAATTAATTCGACTATACTGGTAAGAAAATATTTTCTAAAATGCAAACCATAGTAAAGGGGGTTACTATATGGATGATGTTTTAATAATTGAACTGTTCAGTAAAAGAGATGAAAGTGCGATCGCAGAACTGTAACAGAAATACAACAGACTATGTACATACGTTGCAGGGAATGTTCTTTCTTTAAAAGAGGATATCGAGGAATGTGTGAATTCCGCTTATTTTGAAATGTGGAACAATATCCCGCCTGATACTCCAAACGATCTGAAAACATACCTCTGCCGTATCGTAAAGAATAAGGCTATCGACAAGCTGAAATACAACTCAGCAGAAAAACGCAATGCTCAGCTTACCGTTTCACTGGACGAGCTTGCTGAATGCATCCCTGCCTCCGCAGATGAGAATCTGTCTGCCTCTCAGCTTGCTGAATTGATAAGCCGATTTCTTCATGAACAGGATGCTACACACAGAAAAGTTTTCGTAAGACGCTACTGGTACGGCGATTCTCTCGGACATATCGCCGAACTTTTCGGAATGAACGAAAAAACCGTCGCAACTTATCTCTATCGCACACGTGAAAAACTGAAAACTTATTTACGGAAAGAAGGTTACTATAATGAATAAGCTGAAACTTCTGGAAGCTATGAATATGATAGACGATGATCTTGTAAAGGAAGCTCAGATGCTTTCCGATACCGATATCGAGGCAGAAACAACGGAAAATTCCGAAATGACAGCTTCGGGCGTTGAAGTGTATCACAGATCGGGATGGCAGAGATTTGCGGCAATTGCTGCGGCTCTCATCCTTTCAGTCGGTCTTGCGGGCACAGGTTCATATTTAATGAAAAACCGCAGGCATAATGTTAAGGATATCAATAATTCCGAATCGGAAATTATCGCTCCCGTTACCAATAACAGCAACAGCGTTTCTACAAATGCCGAATCCTCCGATGTTACCGACAAAAAGGCAAACACCGTGACTTCTGATAAAAATAAAGTCACAACTTCACAGACTTCCGACAAAAAAACCACTACCACGGGTACTAATACCGTGAAAAGCACCGATTCCACAGGAAGTGCTTCATCGGCAGGTGGAAATTCCCGTATCGGAACTAACACCTCAAACGCAAAACATTCCACCAATACCACCACAAAGATGAATTCAGGCAAAACTACTACAACTACCTCAGGGCCGACTGATCCTCCGCCTCCGCCGATCATCGCAACTCCTGCCGACGGAAAAATGACCATGCAGGAGCTTCTTGACTTCCATAAATACTACAACAAAACGTTAACATGGAATGACTTAGCACCTTATATGCATGAGGAAAGCGTTTCAGAAAAGCGTATCTGGAAGATACCTGTTTTTGACGGTGGTAAACAGGCATTCACTATGCTCGTCAGCGGTTCTGCAAGCAGTTCCGATAAAAAACATCCAAGCGATATGCTCCTTTACAGAGGTACTGAAACAAATCATCAGGATTATATCGACTTCCACAATGACAGTATCACCATGTTCACCTATCCTCAATATATTTTTCGGGGTGAACTTGGAGTACTTGACTTTTTCGATCCGTATTATGTTCAATCTGCACAGATAACAGGTATAATTTCAAATCATCAGGATCATGTATATCTCACAGATTCAGAAATAGCGGATCTGATCGAGCTTTTCCGCAATATCGAAATAATAAAGCCTGAGGGCGATGCATGGATGCAGAACAGAAATGCGTACTATGATATCTCTGTCTCCGATATCTACAACTATGACCACAATTTCAGAATACAGTATCCGTATATCATCATCAACGGAACAGGCTATTCAGCACAAGAATCAGGTCTCAGCGCTCTTTATGATTTTGCTTCATATGTTTTCAGCAACTATCAGAATATATCTGCTAATGTAGATGTATCAGGTGCATGGTGCTGGCATGAATTTAATAGCAGCGATATCAATGAAAGCATCATTATAAAGCAGTTCCCCGAATTGATCTTCCACTGGTATGGCACGAAAAATATTATAGATATATACAATACAGACACAGGCGATATCACAACCACAACTGCACAGTTCAATGCTTTATTTGCCGATATCAACGGTGACGGCTACCCTGAGCTTTGCACGACAAATGACCGGGGTATGAACAGGGCTGTTATAATAGATGCTGACTTTTTCGACATCCACAACAACAAGCATTATTCACTTTCAAGTCCCGACGAATACAACTACTGGCTGTATGAGGAAACCGGCAGTCTTTTTGTAAACAGAACATCTGCAAATGAATATGTTCCATATGACAGAGAGCGTGGCGATAAAGGAACGGTAAGATTTAACGGCGATAATGCTGTATTTATCCCTTGTGAGTAAATAACATATACATTAAAAAGAAAAATAAGAACGTAGAATTCAGAAAGTAATATAAGCAGGGGCGGATAATATCCGCCCCTCAGTCTGTCAAAAAAGTCATATTTTATTAAGGGGACGCCCTCTCGTGCAGG
>JAEDMD010000296.1 GCA_016303195.1 Oscillospiraceae bacterium
CCAGTGTCAGGAGCATTATCCCGACAGCGATCAGAAGCATTTTCATATTGCCGTGGAATATAAGTCCGAGCAGAAGCGTTACAATGCTGATAACGCAGAATGAGGTTCGTGAAATTTCACGAAGTCTTATTCTGATAAAGCGGAAAACTTTCCCGATGGCGGAATTTCTTCTTAGCAGTCTTTCGGGTATAACAGTTATCAGCGATCCGATGAGCATTATAAGAGTTATGCCAATAATGATGTAGTACAGCATATATCCTCCATCAGCTATCCAGCTTCAGAACGCTCATGAATGCCTCCTGCGGAACTTCAACCGTACCGAGCTGGCGCATACGCTTCTTGCCTTCCTTCTGCTTTTCGAGCAGTTTCTTCTTACGTGTGATATCACCGCCGTAGCACTTTGCAAGAACATCCTTACGCACTGCCTTAACGGTTTCACGGGCGATTATCTTACCGCCGATAGCGGCCTGGATCGGAACTTCAAAGAGCTGGCGTGGAATGTTCTCCTTGAGCTTTTCAGCGATTTTACGTGCCCTGCTGTAAGCCTTGTCAGTGTGGATGATGAACGAGAGAGCATCGACGATGTCGCCGTTGAGGAGTATATCCAGCTTGACCAGCTTGCTTGGAACGTATCCCATCATTTCATAATCAAATGAAGCGTAGCCCTTTGTACGGGATTTCAGAACATCGAAGAAGTCGTAAACGATCTCATTCAGCGGCAGTTCATAGTGAAGTTCAACACGGGTATCGTCCAGATATTTCATATCCTTGAAAACGCCACGCCTGTCCTGACAGAGTTCCATGATATTGCCGACAAAATCCGATGGCGAGAGAATACTTGCCTTTACCATAGGTTCTTCCGCAAGCTGTATCACGGCAGGGTCGGGGTAATTGGTCGGATTGTCGATATACTGCACTTCTCCGTTTGTGAGAGTTACCTTGTAGATAACTGACGGAGCAGTAGTGATGAGATCGAGATTATACTCACGTTCCAGTCTCTCCTGAATGATCTCCATATGGAGCAGACCGAGGAAGCCGCATCGGAAACCGAAACCAAGAGCGATGGAAGTTTCAGGCTCGAATGAAAGCGAAGCGTCGTTGAGCTGTAATTTTTCGAGAGCTTCACGGAGATCGCCGTACTTAGCTCCATCAGCAGGGTAAATACCTGAGAAAACCATAGGATTAACTTTTCTGTAACCCGGAAGCGGCTCATCACAAGGCTCGTCATCGTTTGTAACAGTATCGCCGACCTGAGTATCGCCGATGGACTTGATAGAAGCGGCAATATAGCCAACTTCGCCTGCTTCCAGCTTGCCGTTGTTGACCAGAGAATTTGCATCCATGAAGCCTGCTTCAACAACATTGAAAACAGCTCCGGTAGCCATAAGGCGGATATTATCACCGACTTTTACAGTGCCTTCCTTGACTCTTACATAGATGATAACGCCTTTGTAGGAATCGTAATAGCTGTCGAAAATAAGGGCTTTCAGCGGCTTAGTGGTATCGCCCTTAGGTGCAGGGATATCAGTAACTATTTTTTCAAGAACAGCTTCGATGTTAGTACCCATCTTTGCAGAAATTCTCGGAGCATCCATTGCGGGGATGCCGATAACATTCTCGACTTCGCTGCATACTCTTTCAGGGTCAGCAGAAGGGAGGTCGATCTTGTTTACAACAGGAACAACTTCCAGATCGTGTTCAATAGCAAGATAAGTATTGGCAAGGGTCTGAGCCTCGATGCCCTGAGAAGCGTCAACAACAAGTATCGCACCCTCGCAGGCGGCAAGTGAACGTGAAACTTCATAATTAAAGTCAACGTGACCGGGGGTGTCGATGAGGTTGAAGATATAATCCTCGCCGTCCTGAGCGGTATATTTGAGACGGACGGCACGAGCCTTGATGGTGATGCCTCTTTCACGCTCGATGTCCATGTTGTCGAGGAGCTGATCCTCCATGTCACGGATGGCAACAGTTTCGGTTTTTTCAAGGATTCGGTCAGCAAGGGTAGATTTGCCGTGATCTATATGGGCAATTATACAGAAATTTCTGATTTTTTCATTAGCCAATGGTTTTACCTCTTTTCTGTGGTGTACACATAACTTTTCATTATAATTATACCAGAAACTTGTATTTTTGTAAAGAGTAATTTTTGTTTCATCCCACGGCAACAGCATTTACTTTTTTGTGGTAAGGCATAGTTATTGAGAAACGTCCGTAAAGCCTCGCTGCGCTTGCTTTAC
>JAEDMD010000047.1 GCA_016303195.1 Oscillospiraceae bacterium
ACAACGAATTCCTCACCGCCCCATCTTCCGATGACAGCCTTTTTGTCCTTGAAAAATTCCTTGATGGTATTTGCAAAATGGATGAGCGTGGTATCGCCTGCATGATGGCCGTAATTATCGTTGACCTTCTTGAAAAAGTCGATATCGAGCATGATAAGGGATACTATTTCCTTTATTTTTTTCATTCTGGAGATGGAATTTATCAGCTCGGTCTTTATTCTTCCGTAGTTGAACAGCTTTGTGAGGGTGTCTCTCAGCGCAAGTTACTCATATTCGTCGATCCTTTTCGTCATGAAGTCCATGCTTTCCTGAATGTTCTGCACCATGTAAACGAATCTGAAATCGTCTGGGTCATCGGTCTTGACACGGCTGAAAATGAGCTTTACCCAAATGAATTTTCCTTCCAGATTCATCATTCGGCAGTCGAAGGATGAAGTCTGACCGGGAGCGAAATGCGCCTTCAGATACTCAGGGTCGGAGCGTTCAACGAAAAGCGCCTGTTCCTCCAGATATATCATGTCCTTTATCTTCATGCGCCAGTCGGTGTATTTAAGCTCCTGATGCATGACTTCATCGGAGATCTCGGTAATACTTATGCTGTTGATGGTATCAAGTCTTACGTCGATGAACATTGAAAAAAGGTATGTATCCTGAATGGTAGTGACCTTTTCTTCGGTGAGATTATCGTCGATATACAGGCTGTTGTCAAGTTCATCAAGCAGGATGATATATTTCTTGCTGGGCACAACGGGATAAACGTTCATCTGCACAGTATGCTGAATATCGTCAAGGAGAATGGAAATTCTCTTGCTGTACTTCCCCGCAAATTTTCCTGCATCGGGGATAAACACCTGATATTTCTTAACAACGGACTTAGTGCTGTTGTCGAAGTGGAACCACAGCTTTTCGATGAGATCGTGGTATGAACCTCTCTGGTCGATGAAATCAGTAAAAATTCCCTGTCTGACGAGACATTTATAGCAGTCCGCCTCGCCATCGACAACAATAACAGCGCCTGCATTTCCTCTCACGAAATCTGTTGCTTTTTCAATATCATAGTTTTCAATAAAATCGCTCATTTTATGTCCTCCAGATCAATATGATTTCCCGAAAATTTATATAAAATTATTATATCACATATAAATTGGAAATATAGTGACATTTTGTGAATTAGTCTGATATTTTTACTGTTCTTTTCTCTTTCTGCGGTCTTTTTCAGGGTGAGTGCGGTAATATTCACGCTTATCCCTGTACATTCTCTCATCGGCGTTCTGCATGACCTTGTAGATATCGTAATCGCCCGCACAGAATGACGTACCCACTGCAAAGCTCACATCTCCCGAATTTTCCGCCATTGTTTTAAGGCGAACCACAAGCTCATCCAGCTTTTCCTCGGTGATATCGGGGCAGAGAATGACGAATTCGTCACCGCCCGACCTGTAAATATCATAGTCAGCGAACACTATTTTCAGCAATGCCGATGCTCTTATGAGGAGTTTGTCGCCTGCCTCGTGTCCCTCATCATCGTTGACAGTTTTCAGACCGTTGAGGTCGGCGAAGGCTATTCCCAGCACATCGGGGAGATGTTTTTCGCCCGTGACATAGAGGTTCAGCAGTTCATTCATAGCATTGCGGTTATTTACCTGCGTCAGGGCATCTATCGAGCTTTTCTCCTCAAGCTGTGACAGCAGGTTGTGATTTGCGATAACGGCGGCGATGAGAAATGCCGTAAGACCGAGGGTTTCCTTTATCTGCATGATCTTCGACGTATCAAAATTAGCCGCCCAGATAAAAGCCACAAGTTCCTGCTGACAGCGGACTGCATAAAGCACGATGCTCTGAATACCGTAGCTTACCAGCGAGCAATACCATGCAGGGTCACGCTCCCTGATGATACTGAGGTCATCCAGAAGCAGGCTGTCGCTTGATTCGAGGTCTTTTTCCCAGTTCATAGCAGTCTCATAGGGAGTCCTGTTCATGCTGTCCGCAAGCCCGTACAATATCCCGTCATTCCTGCCGTTTTCGTTGATGAATTCGCATTTACGGCTTCTTGTATCCACGGTGAAAAGGGAGCATAATTCCGAACCGCAGACCTTGCGTATCTCTCCCACTGTATCCGCCATAGCCTGATAGTAGTTTTGAGTTTCGTGGAGCTTCATGGTGATATTCAGCACCGCTTCCGAGACATTCAGCGAGCGTTTGCTCATTGCGTCGGTGTCCACATGGTCTGAGTAGGTCATGACATATAGACAATAGACCGTCCGTGGCTTGGTATCGTCTTTCCGAGCGTTGACAACAGCGGAGACTGTATCAGGCTCGGTAATTGGCATATAGAAGCCTTTCAGCCAGAAACCGTGAGCATTGACGTAAGAATAGAGCGGCTGATTTGAAGTACCGCATCTGTAAACGAAATCCTCGAAATTGATATCCGACCAGTACACACGGTAAGGGATACCGGGATAGAATTTCGGGGCATCTGGTCTTCTTGTGAGTATGCCTTCATTCTGTTTATTAACAGCCATAAGTTTGATTTCGCTGTTACTGCCGTCAGGCATTATGTCAAAAGCATAGACCGCCGCAAGACCTTCGATATTGGATATCCATGACTGAAAGTCCATAATATGCCTCCTTAAAAATAATAGAATATTGGGTTTAAAAAAGGGGTGTCTTAACTATATGCGTCGGGCAAGCCGAGGGAAGTCTGTTCAGACCGTCCGTAAAGCATCGCTTCGCTCGCTTTACTGCTTTTTCAGGGAGGGCTCTGCCCTCCTAACAGGAGCCCGTCCCCTCTGTCAGCTATGCTGACATCTCCCCACACTGTGGGGAGTCACCCTCACACACCCACCTGCCAAAGGGATGTGATCCCTTTGGAAACCCGACGTGTGCCTTCGGCGCTTTTTATCTTATCCTTATATCCGTTATTGCCGTCATATCGCCTGTTATTGCCGCATACACCTCTTTTTCGCCCTCGCCGAGTACCGTCACATTCTCCACCACGATACCCAGATTATCCGCAGTCAGTGTCACTTTCCTGCCCTTTCTCACTATCCGCACCGAACATTCCATTCCCTCTTTGTTACAGCGTTTCCACTCGTCCCAACCGGGGAAATCCTCAGTCTTTTTCATTCTGAACTCATTCTGTGCGTATTCGCTTCCCGAACCCTCGCCGTTGAGCTTTATCAATGCAAATTCACGGTAATTCTCACCGAACACCTTTTTGTCATCGGAAGCAAAAATAACGATATACGGGCAATGCCAGACCAGCTCCGCCGCAGGCAGGCTCATTGTGTGGAAATCCAGCAGTAATTCATCTCTGACAGCGATCCCCTCCGTAGATGCCGAACGGGTATGGTCTATCTGCACATTTGGCAGGTCTGATTCAAGTCGGTCGATATAACTCTGTCTGCTGACGATGGGGCGGATGTCATCTTTCGATATGATATCTCCTGTCTTGTCAGCCTTGATATTGCTTAAACGGCAGTTCTCCCCTGTCAGTCCGATGTAGGATGACTGTGAACTGTCGGGAAGTGCAACTATCATTTCCACTATCTTCTCAGGGCTTGTCATACGCAGGGAAATGTGGTCTTCAAACCTGCCTGCTGTTATCTCATAGTCCTTTGTGCGTGAATCGTTTTCAGTGACCGTCACCACCATATTTCTTGCCTTTGTGCAGACATAATGCCCGTCGAACCAGACTTCGCCGAATTCAAGATAGTGGTAAGCCCCGATAGTTTTCACCTCGTCGTGGAAGTGCCTGTCATAGGAATCGAACAGCACTATGGACGGCGCAGAGAAGCCTTTTCCCGAATTTTCGCACTTGAAGCATATCCTTGTGATCTCCTCCGTAACAGGTATCCCCACGGAGACTTTCGATTTGTATTTACTGCATTTCAGCTCTGTTTCCGTCTTTGAGATATCGTCCTTTTTCTCGGCGCTCGCCTTGTCGATAATACTTATCATGATATCAGCGAACTCAGGGTCGAACTGCGTTCCCGACTTCTGTATGAACTTCTCACGCACCACCTGCAATGAACTTTTTTCGTTCATCATTATCTCAAAGGCATCCGCAACAGCGATAATTCTCGAAATTTCGGGAATATCCTCACCTGCAAGCCCATCTGGATAACCTGAGCCGTCGTAGTTTTCGCAGACGGAACGTGCGCTCTCGCTGAGATAGGGAACTTCCGTGATACCCGACAGAAGCTCGGCGCTGTAAACAGGCTTTTTCCGCATCTCGTTCTCATCCGGCCTGTCGGAGATACTGAGCATACCCACATCATGAAGCATAGCGGCATAATATACCTTGTCGCACATCTCCTCATCTTTTCCGGCAAGCTCAGCGATCTTCCTTGCAGTCTCCGCAACCTTCAACACATGACCCTCAGTAAGGATGTCACGCTTTTCGATACCCGAAACAAAGGCATTGACAGTCTGCTCGAAAAGGCGCTTCATGCTCCGTCTGTCCCTCTGAAGAACATCCACCTCGGTTTCATGAGCTTGTTCCGCCTCGGTATTGACATCAATATACGTAAAGATGTACAGCGATACCGAAACCAGCACCATTGACATATTGACGATGGAAAGGCCGTATGTGAATATCTGTATTATTCCCGTAGCTATGGGAAGTAAGATGTACAGCACCAGCGAAATATATATGAGTCGGCTGAATGATCTGCGATAATGCCGTATTACCGTATACTGTATCAGCGGAAAGACAACAGGAACTATGTAGCAAAGGAGGAAACCCCTTCCACGATGGTAGACATTTTCCTCATCGAAATAATAGTACAGCCCCGTGAAATGAGATATGACCACCATGACCATTCCGACCGATGCGCCGACAGCGACTATCATCAGTCTTTTCGGCACTTTTTTCAGCTTTCCTTCATTAAGCAGGAGATCCATCAGGTACAGGTCAAAGATAAGCACCACGGCTGATGTCAGGAAGAACACCATGAAATTCGACAGTCTTACCATAACATAGCCCATTTGTGAAGTGTCGCCCTTGTATACGTAAGCCGCCCTGTCAAAGCCGAGCAGTAAAGCGGCGGTCATCTCCATAAATATGAGTATCCACTTCCTGCGTTTGGAGATATAGCGTGTAACAAGCAGTAATGCGCCCATTGTAACGCTTATTACGCAAAGCGAGAGCATTATGTCAAGCTGATACTTTTCTATGAACTCAAACAAATCAGCCGCTCCTTTCTTCGTTCTTGTCAAGCCCCGACAATGCCTGTCCGAGGGCGGAATATTCCTCCAGCAGTTTATCTGTATTTCCGCTGATATACTCCATATCCTGCCGCTCGCCTGCTTCCTCCATATCCGCAGCCATTTTCGCAAGCCCTGACGCACCGATTATCCTTGCGGAGGCTCTCAGTGCATGGACTTTTATGGTGAACAGCCTGATATTGCCGTTTTCGTAAGCCTCACGGATGACCTTTGAGTTGCCCTCGACCGTATTGCGGAACAGTTTCAGCGAGAACAGGAAATCCGAAACGCTTCCTGAGCCTTTTATGCCGTCGCTTACGGAAATACTGCCGATATCGTTGAGCCACAGCATATCATCGGGAAGCTCGGTAAGTTCCGCTGTGCTGTCTCTCTTTGGCTTTTCCATCATCCTTTCGGGGAGGTGCTTCATGATTATCCTTTCAAGCTCCTCGCCGTCCACGGGCTTTTGCAGATATCCGCTGAAGCCCATAGCCTTGTAGTGTTCCTCGCCCTCCGCTGCATTTGCGGAAAGAGCGTAAACAGGCGTATCGCTGTCGAATTCACGCATTCTTTTCATTACCTCGATACCGCCCATGCCTGCCATGATGATGTCAAGGAACACCACATCGAAGTGGGAATCCCTCAGCTTTTCGAGGGCATCCTCACCGCTTTTTGAAGTGGTAACGAAAACTCTCGTGGCTCTCAGCAAGCCCTTGATTATCTCCAGATTTGTGGGGTTATCGTCAACTGCCAGAATATCCGCATCGGGAGCGATGAACAGCGGTACATAGCGTCCTTTCACACGGCTGTCGTCATGCTCGGTGAACAGACCCACGGGCTTGTCGCTGATAATTTTCTGCTCAACGGTGAAAATGAACTCGCTTCCTTCGTGATAGACGCTCTCGCACCATATCCGTCCGCCCATAAGTTCGGCGAATCTTCGGGAAATATCCAGTCCCAGACCTGTTCCCTGTATCTCGCTGTTGACTTCCTCGTCCAGCCTTTCATAAGCCAGAAACAGCTTGTCCATGTCCTCATCTTTTATTCCCAGACCCGTATCCTTGACGGAGAATCGGAGTTTAGCGATATCGCCAATGCGCTCATCCATTGAGACACTGAGAATGATACCGCCGACAGTTGTATACTTCACGGCATTTGTGAGGAAATTTATGAGTATCTGCTTGATCCTGCCCGAATCGCCGTACAGACGGCTTGGGAGTATCTCATCCACCACCACATCGAATGTGAGCGCCTTTTCGCTGCTTCTTATGCGTATCATCGAGACAACGGAACGAAGCATATCCTGAATATTGTATTCCTGTTCGGAAAGCTGCATCCTGCCCGATTCTATCTTTGAGATATCCAGCAGGTCATTGATTATGCCAAGCAGGGACTCCGACGCATTGCGGATATCGAAAGCGTAATTCATCATCGACATGAAATAGCCGTCGGGAACGCCCTCCGCATCCTCTCTCATCGCCATTTCGTTCATACCCATGATGGTATTGATAGGAGTGCGTATCTCATGGGAGATATTGGCGAGAAATCGGGATTTAGCGGAATTTGCACGTTCAGCCTCGTCCTTTGCGCTGCTTATCTCCTCATACTGCCTTGCAATGACAGTTGAGCGCATAACGTACCATACGATAAGACCTGCGAGGACAACGAGTAAAGCCGTAGCCAGAAATTGAAACAGGAACAGTTCATAAAGCCTTGCGGACTTGTTTATTTTGAATTCGCTGTCCTGAATGACGCTTCCGTCACTGCTGTCAAGCACCTGCAAATGGAGGGTATAGTTTCCGTAAGGGAGGTTGGTATACTCCAGCGATGAAAGCTGACTGAGCGGAACGGTGATACCGTCATCAGGGCCGTTTTCGAGGAACATCCTGACAGTGGGGTCAAGCATGGTGTAGTCGATGACAGAAGCGGATATCTGAACTCGTCCGTCTGAGGCAGGGAGGTGATACACACCGTCCTCATCGGGAAAAATGCGCTCATCGTTAAAGTTTACCGCCCTCACATCAATGAGGAATCTCTCGTCGGCTTCGTAAAAATTATTTATGTTTACTTTTATGACACCGTTTCGTGCAGGGATGTACAGCTCCCCGTCCTCGGTCTGTTCGCTGTATGAATTTGACGTAACAGCCCATGGCAGACCGCCTGCAATGGTGTAAAGCTGATGATCGGTGATATCATCGTTCAGCATTTGTTCCGCATCCACGCAGTAAACACCGAAAGAGGACAATATCCACCCTCTGCCGTTATCGTCAAAATAAATATCATAATTATTGTTGAACGGGAACGATCTGACCTGTTTGATCTGACCGTCCTTGATGAACTGGATGGAATTTGAAGTGACCAGCCAGTAAATGTCATGTTTTTCGTCCCTGACAATGCGGATAATGACCTCGCTTGTCAGCCCGTCATCCCTGTCCAGCTTTTTGATATCATCATCGCTGATGATGTAAAGACCGCCACCGTCCGAACCTGCGATAACAGTGCCGTTTTCGTATTCACACGCTGTCAGTATCACGGTATTGACAAGCCCTTCATCAGCCCCGACGGTGCGTATTATCTTCCCGTCCTTTATAACGGCAAGACCGCTGTTCGTGCCGGCGAGTATGCTTCCGTCCTCCGTCTGTGAAACGCTCCTCACCTCATTCGAGGGCAGTCCGACAGATGTGGTGAACGTGGTTATTTCGCCGTTTTTCTTGAATCTGACCAGACCCAGACCGTTGGTATAAGTGGATATCCAGAGCGTACCGTCCTTATCTTCAAGGATACAGCGCACTCTTGAATCGCCGATGAAATCGGTGAGCCTGTTACGCTTTGCCATGCCGTTTTTGCCGACGATACGCAGTCCGTTGTCAGTACCGATGTACAGCTCGCCGTCATGGAGACAGGCCGCATTTGCCACCTCATCAGGCAGACCTGCATTCCTGCTGAACTCCACGAAATTATTTGTCACTATCTTCATAACGCCCTGCGTGGATGAAGCCACCCAGAGAT
This sequence comes from Oscillospiraceae bacterium, assembly GCA_016303195.1. GTDB lineage: Bacteria > Bacillota > Clostridia > Oscillospirales > Ruminococcaceae > Ruminococcus. The sequence goes on from JAEDMD010000047.1 coordinate 8,218, forward strand.
TTCCCTGATAATCGGAAGTTGTCATTTCTATACCGCTGTTTATGGGGATATCTTCAAGGATATGGCATTCACTGCCGTCAAGATAGCCCACACAGCTTGTGGATGATACCCATATCCTTCCGCAGTCACGGCTCAGCCAGTGGACAGCGCCCCCCAGCTCAGGGATGGCGGTCTCGGACATATCCGACGCTTTACTGCCGAATTTTCCGTGTCTGACAGTTCCGGTCTCGTCGCCTATCCAGACCTTTCCCGATTCGGCAGGGTCAGCCATGATAGTTGTTATCTTAGGCATTCCCAGTTTCTCACTGCTGTAAACCTCGGTCACGGAGCAGTTTTCGATGCAGAATATCCTTCCTCCCGAAGTCTGACCGTAAATCTTTCCATTGTGGTCGGCATCCAGTCTCAGCACACGCTCCTCGGAAAGGTCAGCGCCTGCAATTTCATGTATTTTCAGTTCACTGTCAGCATAGCACACACCCGCAGTTGTGCCGATAAAGACATTTCCGTCCCTGTCCTCGGAAAAAACACGTATCGACGATGAGGGCAGACCTTCCTTGTAAGTCAGGTGGACTCTGTTATTTCCGTCAATGACCACCACACCGTTATCGTTCGTAGCCGCCCATACTCTGCCTTTGCTGTCCTGAAACAGTCCTCTTGCGCTTGTAAGACCGTTTTCGGTATCGAGCCTGTCGAAAACCGTTCCGTCGTAAAGTATGACACCGCTGTAACCGCCTATCCACATTCTTCCGTCCTTTGCGCTCAGCAGGAACATTGCATCGGAAGTGGGAAGACCGTTTTAAGCGTCATATATCCCCGTAGTATAGCCGACACCCGATATCTGTCCCGATGCCGCATAGCCTCCGCCGTCAGCGACAAGTTCCTCATAGGGCTGACCGTTATCGGCGGAATAAGCAAAGCCTGTGCCTATATTTGCAATGCCAATGACAAGAGCCATGAGAGCAGCTTTGAATCTGAACTCCTTGTTTCTCATCTTAACGGCAACCTCCTTATTCATTCTCGCTGTATTCTTTCAGAACCGCCTTTACCTCCGGCAGGGATTCCATGAACACCTCCACACATTTCGGGTCGAACTGACTTCCTGCGCCCTCCTGAATGATGGTGAGAGCCTTTTCGAGGGGAAATGCAGGCTTGTAGACACGGGGAGAAGCCAGAGCGTCGAAAACGTCCGCCACCGCCATGATTCTTGCGGCAAGAGGGATGACTTCGCCGTGAAGTCCTTCGGGATAGCCTTTTCCGTCCCAGCGTTCATGGTGATAAGCCGCCATGTTTCTTGCTTCTTTAAGGTAGTTCTCGCCCTCGACAGTGCTGATAGCCTTTTCCATTATTTTTCTGCCTGCCGTAGTGTGGGTCTTGATTATCTCATATTCTTCATCCGTGAGCTTGCCGGGTTTATTCAGCACATTGTCGGGAATATTTATCTTTCCCACATCATGGAGAGGCGCACTTCGCACCACATCCGACATGAATTTGGGAATAATCTTTTCGGCATAGTAGCCCTTGCGTTTAAGTCCCTCAACGATTATCCTTAAATAGGCGGCGGTTTTCTGGATATGAGCGCCCGTATCGGAGTCACGGTTTTCAACGAGGTCAGCCATAGTGATGATAAGACCGTCCTGCATTTTTGCGGTATTCTCGGAGAATCGGCGGATACTTCTCATCTGCTCGGTCTGGTTGAGAGCCATATCGCAGACAGCGTGATAGAGCCTTTCCACCTCGTCGGAGGTGTTAACGTCGATAGCCCTGAGCTTTCTCACGGAATCGTCCAGCTTTTCCTGATCCGTACCTGCGCTGATGAAGTCCTCAACAGCGGTAACGATGGTATTTATGGGATAAACCATGTGTATTCCCGTCACCCAGAGCGCATAGGCAATGACCAGCAGGAAGAAGCCTGCCAGAATGAGTATTACGCTCATGAGGAAATAGCCCATATAGTCAGCCATGTAGGAAAGTGAAACATCCGCACCTGCATAGGCGACGCATTTTCCGTCCGCATCCCTGATAGGCTCATAGACGGTCAGCACCCAGCCTGAGATGTCATTGCTTTCGATGGGTTCGATCTCCTGACCTGCCAGAAGCTCGGCAAGATACGGCTCGAAAGCCTCCTCGAAGTCAAGTTTCTCACCGTGTTCATAAGCAGGAAGCTCCTCTGTGTCGAGGTCAAAGACCACATAACAGCCGTCTTTTCTTATCTGAGTAACGTAGAGATATTCCACACCAACGGCATTTTCCCTGACCTTGTAGAGCAGGTCTTCTGTCTCCTTGTAGCCCTCGGCTCTTTCGCCGTTGCGGATATAGTCATCGACCATATCGGGGTCTACCAGTTCAGCGGCAAATTTAGCGGCGCTTTCGGCTACCATAGTTTTTTCCTGCCTTGCATTCTTGAAATAGAGGCTTATGCCGACAAATCCCATAACGAAGGTAAGAGTGAGAGCTACGGTGATGAACATGAATATCATCCTGTGTTTCAGCGAGAATCTTATGCCTCCGCTGAGGACATCCATTTTCTTTTTTTCCTCATAGCTCAGCGGTTTCTGTCTCCATCCGCTGTTTTTGATAAGGTCACGGACAGATTTCGGGACGATACGCAGAAGCAGGAGAGTAATGCCTAATGATAAGCTCTTGTCCAGAATATTCAAAGCGATATTGAGCAGGATGAACAGCAGAAATTCGGGTATCTGCCATGACATCCCGACAGTTTCCATAAGCGCCCTCACGGAGTGATTCTGCGGCCCGCCGAGGAGTCCCCACTGTATAAGAGCGGTGGCGATACCGCTGACAGTGCCCGTAACGATGGGAAAAGCGACTATATTCTTTAGCTTCTGAAGCGATCTTTCTCTTACGAACCATGCTGAAAAAATGGCGACGAACGCATTGACGATGCTGAAATAGATAGCATCGCTGTTGAAAATGGTACAGATGGCATTGGTAGCAATAGCGGTCATTATCGCAGGGAAAAGTCCGCATATCGAGCCGGCGGCGACAGTTCCGAGCGTATCGAGATATATCGGCATCCCCGACCT
>JAEDMD010000297.1 GCA_016303195.1 Oscillospiraceae bacterium
ACTGCGACTCTTCCTGCGCAAGCCCTCCCATGACAGTTATCATCATTTCATCGGAAAGCCTTGCTGTGTCGATGTTCTCTTTCTCAAAATACACCGTTATTCCGAGACCTTTCAGTTCCCTGATATATTGCAGACAGTCCTTTGTATTGCGGGCAAAACGGCTGATAGACTTGGTTATCACACGGTCTATCTTGCCTGCCCGACAGTCTTCCATAAGCCTGCCGAACTCTACCCGCTTCTCCACACTTGTTCCGCTGATGCCCTCATCGGCGTATATATCAACAAGCACTTCCGTTTTGGAATTACTGTAAAGCCCCGAAAAATACCGCACCTGCGCTTCATAAGAATTTGTTTGATCTTTATGGTCGGTAGACACTCTGCAATAGGCGGCAACACGGACTTTTTTGTCCTGAGTTCGTGCTGTTTTCGGTATCACTGCTATTTTTGCCATATAAACTCTCCTCTCGGTTATGTATAAAACAGATGACCTTATAATTTTTACGGAACAGGCAAATCACCTGTTCCGCATTTTTGTAGTTCAGTCCTCGTCCGAACAGTAGCTCAAACCGTTCAGAAGCTGAATATATACACATTCGTTTCGGTCATGTTCCTCACCGTCCGTAGACATCATAGCTTCCAGAAAATAAGCCTGAGCTTCCTGTCGGCTGTGCCATTTCATCTTCCTGCCGTTACATACCGTGATAAGATTACGTCTTGTATTCATCGCAAGTTCGGGTGTTTTAAGCATTTCCTGTACCTCCTGAGCATAATGTATCCATACCGCTGTCCTCGACAGACGGGTATGTATCATAGATCGTTTTGCGGTTAAGGTCATCAATTCGCTGACGCTGTTCTTCGGTAATAATATCCTTTTTTACAAGGATATCAAGAATTTCCCTGCTGACAGCATAGCTGTATTCTGCCTGACCGTAGAGCTTGATATTGTTTTCCATGCGATCTCCCTCCGTTTAAGGTCGGGGATCACCCTTCATTCTCAATGTTACACTTTAAAGCAATGAAAGTCAACTGTTTCGCATCAAGTTTGGAGATGCGCCGCAATAGTGACACTGAAAAGGGATATTCCCCGGTTGATTTTTCACATACATAATATAGGTGCGACTTACAAAAATGGTGTCTTGGTGTCTGAATGGCGTAATATCGCCGTTTGGGGTGTCTGGTTTGCCGTCTCATCAGACAGAAAGGTGTCTGCTCCATACACCCTGCCTGTCTTTCATACACCATTTCAGACACCTGAAACAACGTAATATCGCCGATAAGACACCAAGACACCTTAAACTCAGGTCGATATATATTTTATAGCGATACCTCTGAATCCTCTGACGGTCTTTCCGCCTGCTGAGATGTTGTTGGTGTACTTGATGCTGAACTGGTCGCTGTTCTGCTTCACCCAGCTTGTGAAAGTGTCTCGCTTCAATGCCGTCAGAGCATTATCATCACACCAGCGGTAATAGCTGTCATACAGTGCCGCCGATGAAACGCACAGCTTCTCCCCATACATCACCCTGTCCGTATCTTCCAGAAACTCAGTGATATTGCAGTTATCCTGCATTGTTTCCATAACGTTCTGCCTTGCCCTTTCGGAGATCGTGAAGCGGTAATTGTTGGCAAGCAGGCGGAGCAGTCCGTCATACATCCAGCAGAAAATCTTCTCTTTCTCTGCTATAAACTTCTCGGCGATGTAGGGGTCAATAATTCGTCTTTCGGGCGGCAGCAGAGTGGTGAGGATAATCATGCGCCGTGAAAAGCCCTTGCTCTTGTCATAGAGCGTTTTGGGACTGCCGTTACCGAAGCACAGGAGTCTTGTATAAAGCAAAGCCTGTTCGCTCTGCTTGCCCTTTGCTTCAACATCTATCGGCGTTTCGGCTGTCACAAGGTTTTTGATATAGCCTGTTGAGGACAGTGCCTGCATTTGCATATCGTCATCTATCATAAGCAGGCGGTCTTTCAGGTTATAGCGAAAAAAGCGGTCTGTCTCGATTCGGTGGATATTGCCCGTAAGCATATTGTCCATGAATATCTCCCGGAGTACGATACCGATGCGAGACTTTCCCTCGCCGCCCTGACCTATGAGAAACATCATCTTTTGCCCTTTTGTGGACGGTATCAGCAGATAGCCGAGATACTCCTGCAAAGTGACCACATCTTCCGGTGTGAGCAGTTCCAACAGAAACGTCATGAACTGTTCGGGATAATAAGCACCGTTTC
>JAEDMD010000298.1 GCA_016303195.1 Oscillospiraceae bacterium
ACCCCAGAACGTGCGCCTGCGGCGCTTTTTTATATTTTTTAAAAGTAAATGCCGTACCCTGCGTACTGCTTATTGTTTACACATATTATTGATTGCGCTTACCAGAGCCTTGATGGAGGATTTGATGATATCATCGTCCGTACCTGCGCCCCAGAAGCTGTTGCCGTTATTGTCGATGACTTCTACATATGATACCGCCTTCGATGCAGAACCGACTTCAAGTGCGTGTTCCGAGTAGGAGCTTAGGCTGTATTCAAGTCCTGTACAGCTCTTTATTGCGTTGCTCACAGCATCAAGACGGCCGTTTCCGCTGTCAACTGCGTGTATCTTCCGTCCTTTGTACTCAACATCAACGGCGGCTGTTATCACACCGTTCTGTTTGAAGTGAGCCTGCGGAACGTTCATTATATCGGTGATATCAACATAATTTCTGCGGAAGATGTCATATACCTCGTCAGGCAGGAGTTCCTTGTGCTTGTGATCGGAAATCCCCTTGACCATGTAGCCGACCTTTTCACGCATTTTCTTAGGCAGATCGTAGCCGAAACGGGTTTCGAGGATATATCCGATGCCGCCCTTGCCCGACTGACTGTTGATGCGGATAACATCTGCGGAATACTCTCTGCCAACGTCTTCCGGGTCGATGGGGAGATACGGCACAGTCCATTTATCATCCGACTTTTCCTCTCTCCACTTCATGCCCTTTGCGATAGCATCCTGATGCGAACCGCTGAATGCCGCAAATACCAGTTTTCCCGAATATGGCTGACGCTCATATATATCCATTCTCGTCACACGTGTATAAAGCTCGGCCAGCGACGGGATATCGCTGAGGTCGAGATCAGGCTCGATGCCCTGCGAATACATATTCATCGCAAGAGTAATTATATCAACATTGCCTGTTCTTTCGCCGTTTCCGAAAAGAGTTCCCTCAACACGGTCTGCACCTGCAAGCAGTCCCATTTCCGTATCGGCAACAGCACATCCACGGTCATTGTGAGGATGGAGAGAAACGATGACATTTTCACGGTATTTCAGGTTCTCACACATATACTCCACCTGATTTGCGTACACATGGGGCATGGAAAGCTGAACGGTAACAGGGAGATTGATTATCACTTTGTCATCGGCAGTCGGTTTCCACACATCCAGAACCGCATTGCATACCTCTAAGGCAAACTCAGGCTCAGTTCCGGTGAAGCTCTCAGGAGAATACTCAAATCGGAAATTCCCCTCATACTTCTCACGGTATTGTTTGCACATTTCAGCGCCCTCAACAGCGATAGCCTTTATCTCCTCCTTTGACTTGCGGAAGACCTGCTCACGCTGAGCGAGGGAAGTGGAGTTGTAAAGATGAACGATGGCATTTTTGCATCCCTTCAGCGCCTCAAAGGTTTTTTCGATGATATGCTCACGTGACTGAGTGAGGACTTGTATAGCCACATCATCGGGGATGAGATCCTGCTCAATAAGAGTTCGGCAGAAGTCATATTCTGTTTCGGATGCGGCAGGGAAGCCTATTTCTATCTCCTTGAAGCCTATCTCCACAAGTTTTCGGAAGAACTCCAGTTTTTCGCCGAGACTCATGGGGATAACGAGCGCCTGATTTCCGTCACGGAGATCGACACTGCACCAGTCTGGGGCTTTATCAACGTATAATTTTTTTGTCCAGTTCATTGAAGTTTTTGGCGCTTCAAAGAACTGACGGGTATACTTTTCTGCATTTTTCATAAAAGAAAAACCTCCATTCTGATCCGTAAAGGCAACACCGTGCAAAGCCGTCAGTTGGGATTTGTGCGGTGTTGCCTAAAGGACAATGGAGGGAAATAAAAAAGCCTCCTCCATGCCCTGCATGAAAGAGACGAAGATATGATATACTCCGTGGTACCACTCTTTTTGACGTAAAATACGCCCACTCATCTGCGTCGGATCAACGCATAGCCCTGTAACGGGAGCGCCCGTCCGAGCCTAATCGGGATATTCCCTTTCAGTCGGCAGCTCAGGGAGGAGTTATTTCTCATACACGGTTACTGTCTCGCACCATACGACAGCTCTCTGAAACTCGCACATGAGCTTTGTTTCCCATCATAGCATTTTGTTACTATACTTGCATTATACTACTATTTTTTCATTTTGTCAAGGGATATTTCAGAAATGTCCAGGGCAACAGTATTTACTTTTAAAAAATATAAAAAAGCGCCGCAGGCGCACGTTCTGGGGTCAAGG
>JAEDMD010000299.1 GCA_016303195.1 Oscillospiraceae bacterium
AATATTTTCTCGGCCGACACAAGACAGCGAATGTCGTTCGCTATTACAATGCCGAGGATTTTTTGAAAGCCTACCGCAAAGGTGAGTATCAGATCATGTTTCTTGATGTCATTATGGGCGAGATGAACGGTCTGGAACTTGCAAAACGCCTGCGGAACGGTGATAAGGATATTTGTATTATTTTTATGTCCTCTACACGGGATTTTGTATTTGAATCTTTCCCTTCTGCTCCCGAAGGCTATCTCTGCAAGCCCTTTGAATATGCTGCCTTTGCCGAGGTCATGGACAGAACGCTTAACAAACTGTTCGCAGAAAAAAAGTATTTTAAGATACGGCTGACGAGCGGTGAAATTGATGTTGCTTCCGAAGAAATTGTTGCTGTACTTTCCAATAACCATTCTGTCAGTGTAAAAATGATAACAGGTGAAATACTGGAAAGCAATATGCTGTTCTCGAATTTTCAGACGATTCTGGAGAATGAGCCGAATTTCCTTGAATGCAACCGTGGCATCATTATCAACATGGACTACGCTTTGCAGTTCAGGGGAGATACCATTATTATGCAGGATAAAACGACTTATCCTGTCCGCAGGCGTGGACGAAAAGACATTTCTTCAAAATTCACGATATATCTGGCAAGAAAATTACGGCAGGGATTTAGCACATGAATATGAATTTAACTGTACGTTACATGATAGAACTTGCCATGACCGTTCCTGCCGCTGTCATTGCGATCATGCTCGTGTATTACAGCCGAAAAGTCAAAAAGCCGTTTCTGTTCGGATTGCTTGCAATTATGCTGACAGCCGTGATCGTCGGCGGTGGGATTCTTTGTGCCATGACGGGTATCACATCAAATGCATTTGTATTTCCGGCTATGATAGCTTTTTTCATAGCATATAACTTCTGCTTTGCCCTGTCCGTACCGAAAAAGCTGTTTTGCTTTGCGAATGCCACGCTGTTATGCGGTTTTTCCACCACCTACGCCACATTTCTCACCGCCCCGATGGAGCTTGATAACCCTGATCATGTGTACACCGTCAGTTCGGGGCTTATCTGTTTAGGGATAGCCGTTGTATTCGGCGCAATATTTGCACGGACGCTCCTTGTAAAATTTCCTGACCTGTTTGAAACAGATTCACTTGAATCAGCATGGAAAGTGCTGGATATTGCGCCTATCGTCACGACTGCATCTGTTGTCTGGATGAACCCCGTCAGTGCTGAGAATGTCATGACGGGCAGACTCCGCATGATATGTCTTGTGGTGCTGCCCTCTATCCCCGCGGTTGCGTGGTTCTTGTATCACATCTTCTGGTGGCTTGCGAAAAAAATGACCGAAACCACGAAATTACAGCATGGATATGATCTCCTGCAAATGGAAGAAAAGCAGTACCGCAGGACACGGAGGTATTTGCAGGAAACAAGTGAGATACGCCATGACTTTCGACAGCATATTGTTTACATCAGCGAGTTGTTGGAACAGGGACAGATCGAAAAAGCAAAAAAGTATCTCTCTCCGATCATGGAAACCGTCAATCGGACTCACAGGATAATATGTACCAATCAAGCCATCGATGCAATAGCAAATCATTATGACGATATAGCAAGGTCAAGAAATGTTGTGGTAAGCTGGTCTTTTGACCTCACAGACAAGCTGCCGATAGATGAAGCAGATATGTGTGCAGTCATGGGGAATCTTGTAGAGAATGCAATTCAGGCGGCTGAACAGCTTGAAGGCGACAACAGGCTCGTGAATGTCAGGATCGGATTACTGCCCCCGAAAACACTTGTTATTTCCATTTATAATGCCTATAAGGGACGGCTTATTCTCGACAAGAATGGTTTGCCTGTCACTGAAAAGAAAAAACATGGCATTGGTCTGAGGTCTGTCAGGAATATCGTTGAGCGATACGGCGGTACAATGGAGATAGAAACACACAACGGAATTTTTAATGTCAGCATACTGATGTATGCACCCGATTAACAGAATAGATAGAATGACCGCCCATGTACTGCGATTGGTACATGGGCGGTATTGTTTTTGATAGGATTTTGTGAGGGACAGGGTTTTGACTGCCCTTTTTTCATTATATACTGAAATATAGCTGTTTTGCTATCACTTAAATTTCGTTCTGCCATTTGGGGCGGCGGCAGTGTTCGGTGAGCAGAAAACAGACTATGAGTTAAAGCCTGCGGGCAATGGCTTCAAGGAG
>JAEDMD010000300.1 GCA_016303195.1 Oscillospiraceae bacterium
CAAGCAGATTCAGTGCAAAGCCGTCAGGTGTGCTTTGTGCGGTGTTGCCTTAAGGACTGCCAAAGGCAGCCCCTACAAATCAGTACTTACAATCATCAGCATTGATGCGACCGTGAATTTATTGTTTTTTTAAGTTGACGTACAATTAAAAATGTGATATAATAATTAAGCTGTTCCAAAAAAGGGATGGAAATTATATTTTATTGGAGGATAATTATGAAAAAAACAGCACTTACACTGGCATTTTTCCTGACACTCTGCTCATTCACAGCCTGCGGTGATACTTCATCCACAGACGATGCAAGCAAGAGCGTATCATCTTCAAGCACAGTTGAATCATCTGAGGAGGAGACTGAAGCTGAAACAACAACTGCTGAGGAGTCTTCCGAGGAAGAAACTACCGAAGCTGAAGAAAGTGAAGAAGAAACTTCTGCTGACGAGGCTGAGGAAAGCAGTGACTCCGATACTGCTGAAACAAGCAAGAGCGAACAGCCTGCCGCTGAGAACACCGACTTCACAAGAGGTGTTGTTGAGGACAATGTATACACAAGCGAATTCGCAGGTCTCAAGTTCACAGCTCCCGATGGCTGGACATTCGCAAAGGATGATTACATTCTCAGCATGATGAACATAAGCCTTGATGTTATGGGCAACAATAACGAAATTACAAAGGCTATGCTCGATCAGGTAGCTATCTATGACGCTGTATGCTTAGACCAGAGCACAGGCAGAAGCATTATGATAGAATATGAGAACCTCGCTAAGGAAGTTCCGGATCCTGACAGCTTCACAACTCAGGATTACCTCGATGCTATCGACAAGCAGCTCTCGGCTATATCAGCTATCAGCTTCTCAAAGAAAAGCGAGCCTGAAACTGTTACTGTTGCAGGTCAGGAATTCACAAGAGTTGTTTACACAGCAGAGGCTAACGGTGCAACTATCGAGCAGGTCTACTATGTAAGGCGTGAAGGCAAGTTCATGTTAGGCATCATCGCTTCATCAGGAACTACAACAGAAGATATGACAGCTTATGAAAAGAACTTTGCACCACTCAGCTGATATGTCATTAAATTTTGTTAAGGGTATGTCTCACGGCATACCCATCTGTTTAGGTTATTTATCCGTATCTTTCGGCTTCGGTATACTTGCCGTCAGATCGGGATTGTCAGTATTCCAGTCCGCTGCGATATCCGCAACGAATCTCACCTCCGCAGGACAGCTCGGAGGAATAGATATCATAAAAGCAGGCGGAACACTTCTGGAAATGGCACTTGTACAGCTTACTATAAATATACGCTATTCGCTTATGGCGCTTTCTCTTTCGCAGAGGCTTGACAAAAGTTTCACATTCCCGCACAGGCTTGCGGCTTCATACGGTATAACCGATGAGATATTTGCAGTCTGCTCGGCACAGAAAGAGCGCATAACTCCACCGTATATGTACGGAATGATACTTGTTGCGTTCCTCGGCTGGGTATGCGGAACTATAATGGGAGCGGCGGCAGGAAGTCTTCTTCCCGAAGCTGTCACCAATGCAATGGGAATAGTCCTTTACGGAATGTTCCTTGCAATAATCGTTCCGCCTGCAAAAAAGCAGAAAAGCGTACTGGCGGCCGTGGGAATAGCGGCGGCGATAAGCATTTTCTTCCATTACGTGCTGACGATGGTGTCAGGCGGATTTGCTGTTATAATAAGTGCAGTCATAGCATCAGCGGCGGCAGCTGCATTGTTCCCTGTGGCTGATGAGGAGGCTGAGCAATGAAAACAGCGCTTTATATAGCTGTAATGGCAGGTGTGACTTATCTTATAAGAATGATACCATTTGCGTTTTTCGGCAAACAGATAAAGTCACGTTTTTTCAGGAGCTTTCTTTATTATATCCCCTATGCAGTGCTTAGTGCAATGACATTGCCTGCTATCTTTTACAGTACGGGAAATGTATATACAGCCATCGCAGGAACGGCAATAGCCGTTATACTGGCATTTTTCGAGATGCCGCTCATCGTTGTCGCCATAGCCGCAGCAGGAGCAGCATTCCTGACGGGATTAATATTATAAAACATAAAACTCCCTGACAGGTGGGACTCATACAGCAATTTTTACACGTACTTATTGAGGAAACCCATTCTGAAAAGGAGGGCTTACTCAAACTCTTTTCCTAAAACTTTTGAGTTTAAATTTTGCCCCTGACAGGGCGCTCCATACAAGT
>JAEDMD010000048.1 GCA_016303195.1 Oscillospiraceae bacterium
GTCACGCCTTGCAAGTTCCTTGTCGATACCACCGAGAACTGATATTTTATCGGCGCTCCACACAGGAGCGATCAGCTTTGATTTGTCGCCGTCGCCTGTAATACGTTCAATAACGATATCAGCAGGGAGAAGTTCAAGCTGTCGGACGATTATGTCGATATATTCATCTTTTGAAAGCATATGGAATTCGTTTTCTGCAAACATTTCTGCAAGTCTTGTACCACGGATGATGTGAAGCATTTGCAGTTTTATGCCGTCGGGATGCATTTCAGCCGCCTGTTTTGCCGTTCCGATCATCATTTCGGCAGTTTCGCAAGGCAGACCGTTGATGATATGGAGACAAGTTCTGATATTTCGATCTTTCAGCTTATTATAGCCATCCAGAAATTCCTGATGTGTACAGCATCGGTTGATGAGGCTGATCGTCTTTTCGTGGACTGTCTGCATACCAAGTTCTACCGTTAGATCGGTCTTTTCCGAGAGTTCTGACAGCAGTTGGACAACATCATCTCCGAGACAATCAGCACGAGTGCCGATAGAGATGCCCTTGACATATGGATAGGCGAGGACAGACTCATATATTTCCCTGAGACGCTCAACAGGAGCATAAGTGTTGGTGTTAGCCTGAAAATAGGCGATTATCGGAACTTCTCCGTGTTTCTTTGCAATGCGTTCGTGTTCTACTTCAAGCTGGTCGGTGACCGAAAGCCGTGATTCTGTAAAATATCCGCTTCCGCCATCGCAGAAAATGCATCCGCCGAAGCCTTTTGTTCCGTCAATATTCGGACAAGTCAGACCGCAGTCAATGACGGCTTTGAAAACTTTAGAGCCATACCTTGTTTTGTTGTAGTAATTCAGCGTGTGATAGCGCTTGTTGTCAAAAGTGTATCTGAATGGACTTTTGTGCATTTTTTTCACTTCCTATCTGTGTAGCTTAACACAAAAGACGGAAAATGTCAATATTTGAAAAAATAATCCCTCCAAACCACAAGAAATGACCATCAGGCTATTGACTTTTTTGACAAATAGCGATAAAATATAAGTATATGAACAAGGAGGAAAAATGAAAAGTAATATTGTTCTTATCGGAATGCCTGCTGTCGGAAAAAGCACCGTAGGCGTAATACTTGCAAAAATTCTCGGATACCGCTTTATTGATACTGATATCGTAATTCAGGAGAAGGAGAACAGACTGCTTCGTGACATTATCGCATCAGAGGGTGTGGATGGCTTTATTGAGACTGAAAACAGGATCATCAGTACACTGAAAGCTGAAAAAGCTGTTATTGCCACAGGCGGAAGCGTGGTCTACGGACGAAAGGCTATGAAGCATCTTTCGGAGATCGGTACTGTTATCTACCTGAAACTTGACTATTCCAAGCTGAAATACCGTCTTGGAAATATCAGGAACAGGGGAGTCGTCATCCGCAAAGGACAGAGACTTTCCGACCTTTACAATGAACGCTGTCCGCTTTATGAAAGCTATGCGGATATCATCGTGGACGAAAACGGACGCAATATCGAGAAAACAGTGGAACAGATCCTTGAGAATATCCACAGCGTTTGAGCAAAATGAACAATTATTTGTATTGAAATACGCTAAAATTCACAATTTTCAGTTTTAGATAAAAACTTCTTTGACATTAATTGGATTTTGTGGTATAATATATTCTGAAATTATTATTTATTTTTAGGCAACACCGCATATAGACGATGCAGAAAATGCACCGCCCGTCTGTCAGGTGATGCCCTGAGTTTAATTATGAGGATCCGATGCTTTTGATGCATTATGCACTGATCTCTCCGATGAACAGCCGTACAGGGCGGATCGGGCAGTGATTGCAGCTCAGAGGCTCGTTTGATGTGCCGTTTTCAGCTCATCATCTTTATCGGATGTCGGAAAGGAAATATAATGTCTAAAATCATTGCGATCACTTCGGGCAAGGGCGGTACCGGCAAATCTACCGTTTGTGCAGGACTTGGCTACACTCTCGCAAAACAAGGACACAGAACCCTTATTATTGAGCTTGACTTCGGTCTGAGATGCCTCGATATTATGTTCGGCGTTGAGGATGGTATCAAGTACGACCTCGGCGATGTTCTCAGCGGTAAAAAGTCCGCTCTGGAGGCTATTGCCCAGATACCTATGGCTGCTAACCTTAATCTGCTCTGCGCTCCTAAAACCCTTACAAGCGTTTCTGCTGAACAGATCGTTGAGATCTGCCGCTCTGTAAAGAAGTATTTCGAGTATATCATAATCGATACAGGTGCAGGTATCAATTCTCATGTATTTGACATCGTTGAACAGGCTAACCTTATTCTCGTTGTATCAACTCCCGACCCTGTCTGCATCAGAGATGCAAGCCTTATGTCGGACGAGTTCTACAACCGTGGAAACAAGAGCCAGAGACTTATAATCAACAAAATCAGCAAAAAGGTCATCGGTGAAGCACTTGTTGCCAACCTCGATGAGATCATCGACAAGGTCGGTGTTCAGCTTATCGGTGTCATCCCCGATGATTTCAAGATGACAGTTGCAACAGGTAAGGGAACCCCGATTCCAACAGATTCGGAGGCTCTGAGAGCGTTTGATGCCATTTCAAAGAGACTTGGCGGAGAATTCGTTCCGCTTACTGTCAAGACATCATGACTTAATTGAAAATACGACCGCTCTGCGGGGAAAGGACATATATATGAAGATAGCAATTATCGCACATGATGCAAAAAAGGAACTTATGGTACAGTTTTGCAGTGCATACTGCGGAATTCTGTCAAAGCATACACTTATTGCTACGAATACCACAGGCAAACAGGTCAGTGAAGCTACCGGACTGCCGATAAAGAGATATCTCAGCGGACAGGGCGGTGCTGAGCAGATACTCGCACTTCTTTCATGTAATGAAGTCGACGTTCTGCTTTTCTTCAGAGACCCTATAAATCCAAAGGCAGCAGATGTTCACGGAATGAACCTTCTCAGATTATGTGACGTTCATAATGTTCCCGTGGCTACAAATATCGCTACCGCCGAAGCGCTTATCCTTGCTCTTGAAAGAGGCGATCTTGACTGGCGTGAGGTCGGTAATCCGAGCATCTGATGTTCAATTGTCCCTTCCAAGGGACAATTTTCATGTGAGAAGATTTTATAATTATAGAAAGGCTGGATAATATGGCTTTAAATATCAAACGCCCAAACGGTACTGAGGATGTACTTCCTAAGGACGTTTACAAATGGCATACTGTCGAAAAAATAGCAAGGGAAACTGCCGAGAGCTTCGGTTTCGGTGAGCTTCGCTTCCCTACTTTTGAGAATACCGAGCTTTTTCTGCGCTCTGTCGGCGAGACTACCGATGTAGTTCAGAAGGAGATGTATACTGTAAAAGCTAAGGAGACCGAATTTACTCTCCGTCCGGAAGGCACTGCCTGCGCTATTCGTGCAATGCTCCAGAACGGACTTCTGAATGAAGCTCTGCCACAGAGAATCTACTACATCATCTCATGCTTCCGTCATGAGCGCCCTCAGGCAGGAAGACTCCGTGAGTTTCACCAGTTCGGCGTTGAAATGGCAGGAAGCGCTGCTCCGACAGCAGATGCAGAGGTCATCCTGCTTGCTAAAACTCTACTTGAGCGTCTTGGCCTGAAAAATATCAAACTCCTTATCAATTCGATCGGCTGTCCGACCTGCCGTGCCAAGTACCATGAAGCGCTTAAAGCCTATTTTGAGCCGCATATAGATGAACTCTGCGATACCTGCAAGGAAAGACTGGTCAAGAACCCTATGAGACTTCTTGACTGCAAGAGCCCTATCTGCAAGGAGATCGGCAAGGACGCTCCTGTTATTACAGATTACCTCTGCGAGGATTGTTCTGACCACTTCGCAAAGCTCCAGAAGTATCTCACAGGTTTCGGTATTGAATATACCGTTGATCCACGCATCGTTCGAGGACTTGATTACTATACAAAAACTGTTTTCGAGTTCGTGACAACTGAGATCGGCGCACAGGGAACTGTTTGCGGCGGCGGACGTTATGACGGTCTAATCCAGCAGCTCAGCGGTCAGCCCACACCTGCTCTCGGCTTCGGTATGGGAATAGAGCGTCTTCTCCTTGTTATGGACAAGCAGGGCTGTGATTATCTCACACCTAAGAAGTGCGACATTTATTTCGCAACTATGGGCGATGCCGCACTCGAAAAAGCTATGCAGCTTACCAAGGATCTTCGTGAACTGGGCTACTGCGCTGAATACGACCTCATGGGCCGTGGCATCAAGCCTCAGATGAAGTATGCCAACAAGATCAATGCCGCATTTACCGTGGTTATTGGTGATAATGAGCTTGAAAGCGGCAGGGTGAAGCTGAAAGAAATGTCAAAGGGCGAGGAAACTGAGCTTGCTCTTGATGATAAGTTTATCGGCAACTTCGATTCGATATACATCGACAAGATGTTTGAGCAATTCGATGAGGCTTCAACAGTAAAAGCGTTCGGTCAGATCGCCGGACAGCAATAAATCGCATCGGCTAAGTGCCGAAAATCAGGAGGAACACAGCAATGGCTGAAAGTATGAAAGGTTTAAAGCGCACCCACTACTGCGGAGATGTTACCGAGATCGGCAAGGAAGTAGTAGTAGGCGGCTTTGTTGACAGAATAAGAGATAAGGGCGGTGTTATTTTCATCGTTCTCAGAGACAGAACAGGTGTTGTACAGCTTCTGTTCAATGACGCTACTGATAAGGAGATCTTTGAAAAGGCTTCTTCATGCAGAAGTGAAGATGTTCTTATGGCAAAGGGTGAAGTCCGTGAGCGTGAAAGCAAGAACGATAAACTGAAAACAGGTCACGTTGAGATATTCGTAACTGATCTGAGAGTTCTCTCAAAGGCTGAAACTCCGCCGTTTGAGATCACAGCAGAAACAAAGGTAAATGAGGAGCTTCGTCTGAAGTATCGCTATCTTGATCTCCGCCGTGAGCCGCTCCAGAAGAATATCATTATGCGTCACGAGATCGCAAAGGTGACACGTGAATACTTCTATGAGAACGGATTTCTTGAGATCGAGACACCTATGATGATGAAGTCAACTCCTGAGGGCGCAAGAGACTATCTCATCCCTTCAAGAGTTCATCCGGGCAAGTTCTATGCTCTGCCGCAGTCACCGCAGATCTACAAACAGCTCCTTATGGTCGCAGGCTATGACCGTTATATCCAGCTTGCACGTTGTTTCCGTGACGAGGATCTCCGTGCTGACCGTCAGCCTGAGTTCACACAGATCGACCTTGAAATGTCATTTGTTGATGCTGAGGATATTCAGGAGTGTGTTGAAGGCTTCATCCAGCGTGTGTTCAAGGAAGTTATGGGTGTAGACGTTCCGACTCCGCTTCCGAGACTTACATTTGCTGATGCTATGAACCGTTACGGTTCTGATAAGCCTGATACACGTTTCGGCTTCGAGATACAGGATATTACCGATACTGTCAAGGACATCGACTTTGTCGTATTCAAGAGTGCTGTCGAGGACGGCGGTTCTGTACGTGCTATCAATGTAAAGAACGGCGCTGCAACATACACACGTAAGGAGATCGATAAGCTGGTTGAACACGCAAAGGGAATCGGCGCAAAGGGACTGGCATATATCCGCTGGGCTGATGAGCCGAACTGCTCATTCAAGAAGTTCCTCGGCGAGGGCGACCTTGAAAAGATATGCTCTGCTGTTGGCGCTGAACAGGGTGACCTCGTTCTCATCTGCGCTGACAAGACCAAGACTGTTCTTTCAACTCTCGGTGCTATCCGTCTTATCTGCGCTAAGAAGCTGGATGTTATACCTGAGGATAAGTACAATTTCCTCTGGATCACCGAAATGCCGTTCTTTGAGCGTGACGAGGAGAACGATACATGGGTTGCCGCTCACCATCCTTTCACTATGCCTATGGAGGAGTGTCTGGAATATCTGGACAGCGATCCTGCAAATGTACGTGCTAAGGCATGGGATCTGGTTCTCAACGGAACTGAGCTTTCAAGCGGTTCTATGCGTATCACAGATTTTGCGCTCCAGCAGAAGATGTTTGAGGCTCTCGGCATGACTGATGAGGAGATACAGGCTAAATTCGGCTTCCTTGTGGATGCTTACCGTTACGCTTCACCTCCGCACGGTGGTATGGGAATCGGACTTGACCGTCTGGCAATGATAATGTGTAAGGCTGAAAGTCTCCGTGATGTTACGGCATTCCCGAAGGTTCAGAATGCAAGCGAGATAATGTCTGAGTGTCCTTCAGTGGTAGACGACGATAACCTCAGTGTTCTCGGCATTGCTGTAACTGCAAAAGAAGATGAGTAATCGGTATTACGCTGTCTGTGGCATACTTGAAATTGACAGTAAGATCCTTTTTGTGCGTCATACCTATGGTCAGGCTAAGGACAGGATACTTATTCCGGGCGGATATGTCAAGGAAGGCGAGCTTGCAACTCATGCTATCAGCAGAGAAATATTCGAGGAAACAGGTGTGACCGCTGAAACCGTGTCCGTCTTTGCAATACAGTTCAAGGGCGACCAGTGGTGTGTTGTGTTCAATATGAAGTACGTTTCGGGCGATCCTCATTCTGACGGCTATGAAAACAGCGAAGTTCTGCTTCTGACACCTGAGGAAGCGGTGAAACGTCCTGATATTACCAATATGAGCCGTGCGATACTTAATGCGTATATTTCCGACAGAGATAATATACTGAAAAAAGGCGAATACCGTTCAATTTCCCTTAAAGCAGGGGAATATGAGATATTTGGTGTATAAACGCACCATATGAAAACATAAATTTCACAAAAATATCTTGACATCATTGACGTTTTAGTGTATAATAGAAATGTTGATGAATATAGAGAGAGGGAGCTGTCTGTAGGGATGGGCTCCCTTTCTGTTTATTCGTTAGTTTATTATATCAACTAAGTTTGACTATTTTAACATTTCGCCTCTTGACAGTTAAAATAAATGATGGTATAATAAACATATTAAATGACTGGCGGTCATTTTTAAGGAGGGATAGTTTTGGCATCAGAAACAGTTAAGAAAATTCTGGCTGCGGAGGCTGAATCCGATAAGAAAAATTCGGAAGCAAGAAAGCGGCGGGATGACATAATCACCGAAGCATCGGGAAAATCTTCACTTGCAGTCCAGAAGCGTATCTCCGAGGCTTCGTCGGAAGCGGCTAAATTCAAGAGCGAGCTTGACAAAAAGGCAGAGGCTTACAGAAAAAATGCTGAGGCGAAATGCGAGGAAAAAATGGAAAAGATACGCTCCCATGCGAAACATAACATGGATAAAGCCGTTGACGCTGTGATTGAAAGATTTTTCTGAGATTTTTCCAATAAAGGAGAGTGATGTAAAATATGTCGAAGCTCAGAATGAAAAAAATCGAGCTTATCGCAATGCTCACTGACAGCAAGAAGATAATCGAGCTTTTGCAGCGCCGTGGAGTTGTTGAGATATGCAGCAACACTGATGATGAACTGATGGACACCAATGTTACGGCTGTTGTGGGAGAATTTGAAAAATTCCGAAGTACAGCCGCTCAGGCACTCGAACTTCTTGATCTGTATGTTCCCGAAAAGGGAAGCATAACTGATATGTTCGGCGGACGAACTGAGGTCGGGACTGACACGTTCGGCAAGGAAGCGATGAAGCTGGAAAAGGCGATGAATGTCTCAAATGATATTATCAACAGCAATCGTGCCATTGCCGATGCAGATTCAACTATTGCTCAACTGGCTGTAAAGATCGACACGATGAAGCAGTGGTCACATCTTGATGTTCCTATGAATTTCAAAGGAACTGCCACAACTTCCGCATTTATAGGCACAATGCCTTATTCAGTGACAGCGGAATATGTTGAGGAAATGCTCCCTGAGGGATGCAGTGTAGAGTCTGTTTACAGCGCAAAAGAACAGACGAATATATTTGTTATCTGCCGTAAGGAGAATGCGGAAGAAGCCGAGAATACTCTGCGAAAAATGGCATTTATCCCGTTGTCGGAAACTGACAAGCGAACGCCGAAAGAACTTATCAAGAACTGCAAAATGGAGATAGCAAGGCTTGAGGAGGAGAAAAAACAGGCGGCTGAAAATATCCGAAAACAGGCAGAACACCGCAAACAGCTTCAGTTTACCGTTGACTATCTGCAAATGCGAAAGGATAAATATGAAGCGCTCAGCGGTCTGGGATTCACCGAAAGCACATTCGTGCTGACAGGGTTCATTCCCGAAAAATACTGCGAGCCGCTTGAAAAGGAGATATGCTCAAAGTATACTGCATCAATAACATTCACCGATCCCGCTGAGGATGAAGATGTGCCTGTACTTCTGGAAAACAGCCGATTCTCCGCACCTGTTGAGGGCATCACAAAAATGTATGCAATGCCTTCAAAATCAGACGTTGACCCGACACCTGTGATGTCGTTCTTCTATTATCTGTTTTTCGGCATGATGCTTTCGGATGCAGGCTACGGACTGGTTATGACTATCGGTACAGCCATCGCATTGAAAAAATTCAAGCTGGAGGACAGCATGAGAAAAACTCTCACCATGTTCCGAAACTGCGGTATATCCACAATTTTCTGGGGAGCGCTGTTCGGAAGTTGGTTCGGAGATATAGTTCAGGTGACCGCAAGAGAATTCTTCGGCAAGGAGATAGGAAGCATTGCGCTCTGGTTCGAGCCTATGACCGATCCTGTCAAGCTGCTGCTGTTTTCATATGGACTCGGAATTCTTCACTTGTTCCTCGGCGTGGCAGTTGCCTTCAAAATGTCGTGGGACAAGGGCGATAAACTTGGAGCAGTCTTTGATGCACTTCCTGTTTATCTCATAGTTATCGGAGTTGCACCTGTCGGTGTGTCAATGTTCACTGATGTGAATGCTGATCTGAAAAAGATAGGACTTTATGTCATGCTTGCAGGTATAGTAATGCTTGTTCTTACAGCAGGAAGAACGTCAAGGTCCATATTCGGCAAATTCTTCGGCGGACTTTATGCGCTGTACAACACAGCAACAGGTTATCTTGGCGATATCCTTTCATATTCCCGTCTGCTTGCTCTCGGACTTGCAACAGGAAGCATTGCAAGCGTTATCAATCTCATGGGCACAATGCCTGAGAACAAGATAGTTAAACTGGTACTTTTCATAATTGTCTGCATCGTTGGTCATACAGCAAACCTTGCAATAAATCTGCTTGGTGCGTATGTTCATACAGACAGACTTCAGTTCGTTGAACTTTTCAGTAAATTCTACACAGGCGGCGGCAGAGAATTCGAGCCGCTGACAGTAAATACAAAGTATATAAAATTCAAGGAGGAAAAATCTCATGAGTAACGGAATTATTTTAGCACTTATCGGTGCAGCACTGGCTACACTTTTAGCAGGTATAGGTTCAGCAAAGGGCGTAGGTCTTGTTGGTGAAGCGGCTTCAGGAGTTGTTTCGGTCGATCCATCAAAATTCAGTAAGGTACTTGTACTCGAACTTCTTCCCGGTACACAGGGACTTTATGGATTCCTTTCAGCACTTCTCATTCTCAACCGCATTGGTGTTTTGGGCGGAAATGCCTTAGAACTTACAACTGCACAGGGACTTGGTTTCCTCGCAGCATCACTTCCTATCGCAGTAGTCGGACTTATCTCAGGCATCATTCAGGGAAGAACTGCCGCTGCAGGTGTAAGCATCACAGCAAAGAAGCCCGATCACAACGGAAAGGCTATCATCATGGCGGCTATGGTAGAGACATACGCTATCATTGCACTTCTGGTGTCTATCCTTATGATAGTAAATGTTGCGATCTGATGGAGGTAGGAAATGTCAGGAATTGACGAGATTCTGAACATGATATCCGCTCAGCAGCAGGAAACTGAGGAAGGTATCATCAAAGCTGCAAAGTCAAAGGCGGCACAGATAATCAAAGAGGGCGAAGCAAAAGCCCAGACTGCTTATGATGAATATATGAAAAAGGCAAGACAGCGCAGCGAAAGAGATTACGAAAATAAATGCAATGCGGCAGATGCCGAAATGAAGCGAAAGATCCTCGCCTGTAAGGTGGAGCTGATAGATGAAGCGATAGAAAAAACAGTTGCAAAGCTGAAAGATCTGCCTGATAAGGAGTATTTTGAACTGCTTGCAAGACTTGCGGGAAAGCATCTTCGTTCAGGTGAGGGTGTGATAAGTCTCAGCGAAAAGGACATGAAAAGAGTGCCTGCTGATTTTATTGCAAAGCTGTCTGAACACGCCGCAGAGATAAACGGAACGATCAAGCTGTCTAAGGATGCGGCTGATATCGAGGATGGATTCATTCTCAGCTACGGGCTCATATCCGAGAATTGCAGTTTTCGTGCAGTTATCGAGGCTGAGACAGAGGAAGTAAGAGACATCGCCGCAAGAGAATTATTCGGGCAGGTGAAAGCATGAGCGGCACAAAATATGCAAAGGCTGTTGGTGCGGTAAGGGCAATGGAGAGCAGTCTGCTGAGCAGAAATGACATAGACCAGCTTATAGCCGCAAGGTCACAGGCTGAGATGAATGCACTGCTTGCTTCAAAGAAAAACACGGATACACCGCAGTCCACGCTGACTGAAGTGTGGGAGCTTATACGAAACTATGCACCTGACAGCGATGAACTGAAGATACTGCTTTATAAGAATGATTTTCACAATCTGAAAGCGGTAATAAAGGCTATCATCCACAACCGTGACCCGAAGCTCTATTATATTGAGCCGTCGAATGTTGCACTGGAAACGCTGACTGAGGCAATAGGCAAAAAGGAGTATGAACTTCTGCCTGAGCATATGCAGAAAACAGCCGAAGAAGCCTATGAACTGGTAACCGAGACACTCGACGGACAGCTTTCCGATTCGCTCATTGACCGTTCATGTCTTGAAGCGATGCAGGAGGATGCTGAGAAGTTCGGCGGAGAGTTCATGCAGAAATATGCGGAACTTACCACGATTGCGGCTGATATAAAGACAGCGTACAGATGCAGTCTTATGAAAAAGCAGTATCCGTTTATTCTGAAAGCAGTATGCGGCACGAAGGAACTGGAAAAAGAAGCGGTTGCAAGGGCATCGGCAGAGGGAACAGATGCAGTTTTCTCAAT
>JAEDMD010000301.1 GCA_016303195.1 Oscillospiraceae bacterium
GTCTTTGCATCAAACATCTTGATAAAGCTGTACGGTTTATCAAACGGCGGCTTCATCAGTATTTTTATATCCTCGATATAGCCGTTGTTCTCAATATGATTGATGATCTTCAGGATAAACTCGATCTGCCTTTGGTTGAGTGAGCTATCGTTGATAAATGCTGAAAATGCGGACATAGCACTCTCATGGTCGAGTTTTGCGATTTTGCGGATCAGCAGACCGAAAGGCGTATCACCGTACTCACGCTTGTAGTCATCGCTGTCACCAAGTTCCTGCGTGAGTATTCTTTCAAGTTCAGCATAGTCCTCTTTGGTTAGAGGAAGATTATGGTTCAGCTTATAGATAACAGCATCATTTTTATGCTCCTCGACGTAGCGGTTGACCTTTTTGCGGTAGTCCTCAAAATCATAGGCGGCATCAAGTGTATCGCCTTCCTTGCTTTCAAGCACAGGATCATCGAGCCTTGTGAATATCTTTGGCTTTTTTCCTCCGCCACCGTCAACGAGGAACTGCATCAGGTCACGAAGCTCCTGCCGTACTTTTTCCATTGTCAGGATACTGATATTCTCCCAAAATGTATCTGTCTGAATATCTTTGATAAGCGTGAGCTTCTGCTTGACTTGCGGTATCGTTGCTTTTCGCTCCAACAATTCAGCGGTCAGGCAGAGCTGATTTCTCAGGTAGTTCATTGTCGGTAGTTTGTCGATATTGGCAAGCATCATTCCGTACATGAAGTTATCAAAACGCTTTGCGTATTCGTCCGTGTCGTTCGTGGTGATAAGCGGAGCGATTTGCTTCTGAAGCTCCAGTATATCCATATCGGACAGAGATACCCATTTTTCGGGCTTCTTGAATTTCTCCACATATTCCGTTTTGAGTCTTACCGATACAAGGTCATAGGACAGAGCGCATACTCCGCCTTGACAGGTATCTACCAACTGCTTTCGGAGATCCTGATAGGCATCATCGGAGAAACTGCTGTCCTGCAAAGCAAATGCTAACCGCACCTGCTTGCAGTAGATATTTTCGGTCAGGGACTTTGTTTCGCCCGTTTCATAGCCGTTTTGGTGTTCTCTGAAATACTCGAAGTTACCGCAGTAATCGAATATCAGGAAACGGCACTTGCCCTCATATTCGCCGTCTATGCCGTCAATGCAGGCGAGTTCTTTGCAAAGCCTTGTACCTCTGCCTATCATCTGCCAGAATTTCGTTTTTGAGCGTACCTTCTTGAAAAATACAAGGTTGACACACTCAGGCACATCAATGCCCGTGTCCATCATATCGACCGAAACAGCGATAATAGGCATTTTATCGGGTATCTTGAAATCGTCGATGATTGTCTGGGCATAACTGTCATCACAGGTGACACGCTGGGCGAATGTACCGTTATATTTCGGATAGAGCTTGTTAAAACGCTGTACGATGAACTCAGCGTGTTCCTTGTTCTGAGCGAAAATGATCGTCTTTCCGAGCCTGTCACCGCCATGAACTTTGATACCACGCTCCATCAGGTCTTGCAGGACGGTATCCACCGTTGTTTCGTTAAACACGAACTTGTTAAGCTGTGCCGAGGGAATAAAGTCGGGAACATAGCCGTCCTCAGCGAAATCGTCCTCATAGCGTTCCTTATCCTCATCGGAGAGATCATCATAGGTGATACCTTCCTCAAGGAACTTTGTCTTGACCTCATAGTTATAGTACGGCACAAGCACATGATCTGTATAGACCGCCGTTTCGTAATCATAGGCATAAGTCGGCACACCGTTCTCGACCTCAAAGAAATCATAGGTATTGCGGTCAACATCGGTTTTAGGTGTTGCTGTCAGACCGACCATGATTGCATCGAAATACTCAAAGATCGCACGATATTTCTTGAAAATGCTTCTGTGGCTCTCGTCCGTGATGATAAGGTCAAAGTGTGCAGGAGAGAACAGCGGTACACCGTCCTTTGTTTTGGTGCTGTCGATCGCATTCAATATGGTGGGATATGTAGAGAACACGATACGGGCATTTCTGTCGTCCTTGTTACTGCACAAATTACACAGCGACATATCAGGCAGATAGTTCTTGAAATCGTCCTTTGCTTGCTTGACAAGTGCCGTTCTGTCAGCAAGGAATAGAATATTCGTGATATAACCGCCACGGCTGAGTACATCGGTCAGGCTTGAAGCTGTCCTTGTTTTGCCCGTACCCGTAGCCATAACGAG
>JAEDMD010000302.1 GCA_016303195.1 Oscillospiraceae bacterium
GGACTCCTGAGGAGATCGAAAACCGTTCCGTCAATTCATCTGTGCCTGTCGGATGCATAAAACAGCGCTATGCCGATCTGAAATGGATACCGATCTGTGAGGACGGAAGCGGAAATCATATAGGTGTTGACCTCGCCCCCGATGTCAACGGCAAGATGGGACAGGTCATAAATTTCGGCAGAGACGAGGACGATAAGTACGTTCTCGCCGATTCGCTCAAAACATTCTTTGAGCGCCTTACAAGAATAGTAAACAGTGACGATTTCTTTATCGGAGAGATCGAGGATGAGGAAGTCATTTTCCTCGGTGAAAACAACGAGGAGGAAGGCTCATGCCTTATCGACTATCTCAAGGATGAAGATTCGGTAAAATAAACATGAATAAAAGAAAGGAGTGTGGGAAATGTCATTACCTATCGTAGCAGTTGTGGGAAGACCTAATGTCGGCAAATCCACGCTGTTCAACAAGCTGATAGGTCAGCGTTTGTCCATTGTGGAGGATACCCCCGGCGTTACCCGTGACCGTATCTATTCCAAATGCGAATGGAGAGGCAAGGAATTCATGGTAGTTGATACAGGCGGTATCGAGCCTGACAGCGATGACGTTATCCTTGCACAGATGAGAAGGCAGTCTGAGCTTGCCATAGAAAAAGCCGATGTTATCGTTTTTGTAACGGACATCAGATGCGGAGTGACCGCTGACGACTATTCCGTTGCACAGATGCTTCTGAAAAGCGGAAAGCCTGTTGTTCTTGCTGTAAACAAGGTGGACAGCCTCGGAGAGCCTCCTATGGAGCTTTATGAGTTCTATAATCTTGGACTTGGCGATCCGTTCCCGATATCATCCGTACACGGCCACGGCACAGGAGATATGCTCGACAAGGTGTTCGAGTCCCTTCCTGACGGCGATGAAGCCGAGTATGACGAGGAATACATCAAGGTAGCCGTTATCGGCAAGCCGAATGCAGGAAAATCCTCGCTTATAAACAAAATAGCAGGCGAGGAAAGAGTGATCGTTTCCGACATTGCAGGCACTACCCGTGATTCAACGGATACCGTGATCGAAAATGAGTACGGCAAATTTGTATTTATCGACACCGCAGGAATCCGCAAGAAATCAAAGGTTACTGAAAAAATAGAGCATTACAGCGTTCTGAGAGCCTATATGGCAGTTGACAGGGCTGATGTATGCGTTATCATGCTTGACGCTTCTGAGGGCTTTACAGAGCAGGATTCAAAGGTCGCAGGCTACGCTCACGAACAGGGCAAGGCTTGTGTGGTAGCAGTCAATAAATGGGATCTCATCGAAAAGGATGACAAGACCATGCAGGAATTCCGCACAAAGCTGGAGAACGATTTCAGCTTCATGTCATACGTCCCCTTTGTGTTCATCTCCGCAAAGACAGGACAGCGTATCAACAAGCTCTATGAGCTTATCAAGTACACATTCGAGCAGAACAGCATGAGAATATCCACAGGTATGCTCAACGATGTTCTGGCATACGCAACAACAAGAGTACAGCCGCCGTCGGACAAGGGACGCAGACTGAAGATATACTATATGACTCAGCCGTCCACAAAGCCGCCGACGTTCGTAACATTCGTAAACCGTGCCGACCTCTTTCACTTCTCATACAGGCGCTATATTGAAAATCAGATAAGGGCGACCTTCGGTCTTGAAGGCACTCCTGTCAGATTCATAGTACGTGAGAGGGGAGGAAACGATAAATGAGGCTGTTAGCAATACTGATAGCAGCAGCGATAGGCTATTTTCTGGGAAGTATCAACTTCTCCATCCCTGTTGTGAAAATGTTTCTCGGCAAGGATATCCGAACTCTCGGAAGCAATAACGCAGGACTGACAAACACATTCAGATGTGCAGGCAAGAAATGTGCGATATTTACGCTCATAGGCGACCTGTCAAAAGGGATCATCGCAGTCGGAGTGTCAAGATGGATATGCGGACTGCTGAATGCAGGTCTTTCGCCTGACAACGATACCCATTATATCGGCTATATCGCAGGACTTTTCGCAATTCTCGGACACGTTTTCCCGATATATTTCGGATTCAAGGGAGGAAAGGGAGTGCTTGTAGGAATAGCATCATTCCTTATGGTCGATCCGAAGGTATTCTGTGCGCTTCTGGCAATATTCATCGTGATAGTTGCCATTACGAAATATGTATCGGCAGGCTCGATAATC
>JAEDMD010000303.1 GCA_016303195.1 Oscillospiraceae bacterium
GAAAGGAGGAAGCCAATATGGCAAAGGAAGTAAAGTACACCGCAGAACAGCTCATAACAGAACGTGCGGCTGTTGGTGACGAGGTAAAGAGCGCACTTGATGCAAAGCTGAACAATTATGGAATATACATCGAAAAATTCAATATCGTAAACTTCGACTTCTCAGCTGAATTCAATACCGCTATTGAAGCTAAACAGGTGGCTGAACAGAATCTCCTGAAAACCAAGACCGAACAGGAACAGGCAAAGGTCATCGCAAAGACCGAGGCTGAAAAGAAAGTCATTGCCGCAAATGCCGAAGCAGAAGCAATTCTCGCAGAAGCTCAGGCTCAGGCTGATGCAAACAAGCTCCTTGAGGAGTCACTTTCAGGCAAGGTCATCGCCTACGAACAGATCCAGAAATGGAACGGTGTAATGCCTAAGGTTACGGGAAGCGACGGCGGACTGCTCATAAATGTTGATCTTGATGATGTTTCATCATCAGCAAATTCAGTTCCTGAAACAGTACAGCCTGCACAGACGGAGGACAGTGAATAATGAGGAAAAGAAAAAGCAGAAAGATGAGACGATTGGAATTGATCGGCGACATTCTTGACGGGCTTATTGATATTTTTGAAATTATCGCTGACATTGCAGATTAAGTTCATCTGTCATATAGGGGGGAAGCCGTGGGGACGGCAGACATTATGTACAGACACAAGCACAACAACAGCAATTGGATAATGGACATGATCTTCGATGTGATAGGGGTGATCGTCGAGGAAGTATTTTTCGGGGATTGATCGGGGGATCAAGTGATATAAGGATAAAATTGCCCTGTGGGGACGGGGCGCACAAACTCATCTGCAAGCCTGTCAGGGGAAAAGGGCAGGCTCAGAAAAAGGGATCATCGGGATACCATGAATATCATTGCCGCCTGCTGTGGGGACGGAAGGCGGTAAAGGGATGAATAGGGATAAGCCGTACAGCATGATGGGGATCCTGCTGTACGGCTTTTTTTAAACTATATATCCCTTTTCTCTGAATCCGTCTATTACATCGCCGAGTATCTCTGCATTCGTTACTGAAACCGAATGAAGCAGAAGTATCTCTCCGCCGTGTGCTGAATCAAGAAGTTTCTGAAGCGAAGCTGTCGGTTCGGGCTGGGAATCCTGTTTCCAGTCCACGTATGCGAAACTCCAGAAAAGCGTCTTATATCCGCAGCATCGGGTAACATCTATGGTCTCCTCGGAATATTCTCCGCAGGGAGGCCGAAAATACTGCATCTCATAGCCGTAATTATTGAGAATATAGCTGTGGAGGGACATTATCTCATTTCTTGCTTCATCCTTTGAAAGTG
The DNA here is from genome assembly GCA_016303195.1 of Oscillospiraceae bacterium. Taxonomy (GTDB): domain Bacteria; phylum Bacillota; class Clostridia; order Oscillospirales; family Ruminococcaceae; genus Ruminococcus. Next base: position 1,339 of record JAEDMD010000303.1, read on the forward strand.
TGGGCAGTGATGCGTGACTCATGCTGTGATTGCCGAGAATATGGCCTTCTGCGATCATTCTTTTTATAAGTTCGGGTTCGGACTTTGCATAATCGCCTGTGAGGAAAAATATCGCCTGAACGTTTTTTTCTTTCAGTGTGTCGAGTATCTTTGAAGTATAGCCGTTTTCATAGCCCTGATCGAATGTCAGGATTATTCTGTTTTCATCGCCTGTCAGCGCAAAAGCGCCCGAATCACCGTATTGATCGGTGAAACTGACAGCACCGCAGGGACGGTTCTTTTCGTCAACAGCAGTTCCCTGACCGTAACCATGCTTTGTGGTATCGGCGGCATAAACAGCCGCAGTCGGCATCATTGCGGCAGTCAGAAAAGCTGTTGCTGATGTCAGATATTTCATTGGACTCTACCTCGCTTTGTACCTTTTCGGTACAAAAATATTTTTTGCAGTTTCAGACAAAATATCAGCGGAAAAAAATGTAAATTTAAAAATTATTGACAAGCGCATTTATTTATTGTATAATAGCAATATAAAAAATCTATGGAGGTGTTCGGATTGAACATTAAAAATCTGACTAACAATAACCGTATTATTACTTCACAACTGGGAAATTTCAGCGTTCTTGAATATGGCGCTGACCTCAGCCTTTCCCCAGCAACTGCTCAGACAGGCTTTTTCATGAGCAAAATGGGCGTTCGCCGCAGACAGGTCATCATTGAGATGAACGGAAACAACAGCGCTGTTCTTCAGGCAGGCGCTATGCAGTGGATGCTTGGCGATATCAAGGCAGCTACAAATGTCAAGGGCGTAGGCGATTTCGTAGGAAAAATGTTCAAGGGCGCAGTTACAAAGGAATCCGCTGTA
>JAEDMD010000049.1 GCA_016303195.1 Oscillospiraceae bacterium
CATAGCTGACAGAGGGGACGGGCTCCTGTTAGGAGACAGAGTCCCCCTGACAAAGTAGTAAAGCAAGCGTAGCGAGGCTTTACGGACGTTCCTCAATAACTATGCCTTACCACAAAAAAAGCGCTGACACATGGTCAGCGCTTTTGTATCATATCAGATTATTCAGAAACAGGAAGTGTCTGAACAAGCTCAAGAAGGAGCTTCTGGATTGCGAGAGCATCCTTATTTGTAACACCATCGCCGGGGTTGCAGCAGTCAGCGTTCTTCTGACCCTGCTCTGTGAGGTGATTTGCATCTGAACCGTTAGGGCCGAACTTTCCTGGGTTTGCAATGTTCTGCATGATGAGAACAGCATCTGAAAGGTTTACGATACCGTCGCAGTTAGCATCACCGTAAACGACCTTGTCATCCTTCTTCTCAGTTGTTGAAGTAGAAGTTGTTGTTGATTCAGTTGTAGAAGCAGTTGAAGTTGTAGAAGAAACTGTTGATGATGATGATGTAGTAGCTGAAGTTGAAGTTGTTGTGGTTGTGGATGTAGAAGTTGTTGTAGTTGTAGTTGTTGTAGTTGTAGTTGTTGTAGTTGTTGACTCAGTTGTGGTTGTAGTCTCACCTGAACCGAAGTTGTAGCCTGTAAGCTCAAATACCTCAGGGTTGTACCAGATCTGGCACTCACCTGACTTAACGCCGTCAGCGAATTCGCTCATTGGGATCTTAACTGTGAGATCGCCGTTAGCGTCTGACTTGCCTTCCCACTTAACTTCCTGCCAGCCTGTGCCGTTGTAGCCGACAGCACCGTTTGTATCAGTATTGGCATCGCCCTTGAAAGTAAGGATGAGGTTGTCGCCTGCCTTAGCGTTAGCGAAGTCGATATCGTACTTCTTGGTCTTGTCTACCTTGACATCGAGCTTAACATCAGGAGCGTTGATAATAACCATCTTCTCGATAGTAGTCTTGCCTGGAGTTCTTGCCTGGAGGTGGTTGATAGTTGAAAGGTCGCCTGAGTAAGCAGCAGGAACCTGCTGATCTACGAGGTAATAAGCGATACCATTCTTTTCGTCAACTGTATAAGCGGACATTTCTGACCAGCCCTTGTAATCCTTATCGGAAACTGCGAGAACAGGAACATCGCCTGTGAACTTGATAGCAACTTCCTTGCCCTTCAGGTCATCCCATGAGATCTCCTTGCCGGGAGTTGAGTTGCCGTATGTTTCGGTAAGAGCAACGTCGATAGTTGAGTTTTCGAGAACTACCTTACCTGTTGAGAGGTCAGCGTGATCGTACTCAGGCATCTTGCCCTCGCTGCCCCATACGATGGACTTATCGTTCATGATCTCCATCATCTTGTTGATAACAGGGAGGCTTGCCTGGTACCACTCGCCTGTCTCACGGTTGATGTAGCCGTGACACTCGCCAGGGTCCTTAGGATTGGATTCTGTATTGTTGTCCCACAGACAGCATGGGATACCGTACTTCTTTGTAGTTGTGAAGTACTGAGTTGTCCACTCAACACGAGCCTCGGTGTTGCCGAAGTTTGAAGTACCCATTTCGCCGATTACAACAGGGAGGCCCTTCTGAACGAACATATCACGGAAGTTCTGGAGGTTGTAAGCAAGGTCATTGCTGAACTCCTTAGTGAATGTATCGTGATAAGCACCTGTTGACTCATCTGTATTCATTGTGAAGTTATAAGGTGTGTAAGCGTGGATGGAAACTGCACAGAAGTCATCATCAGGCATAACTATCTGAGAAAGGAAAGTCTTGTCTGAGCTTGCAACGTAGCCCGGAAGCATCAGGAGACGAGTCTTAGCGTAAGGGCCGTCCATGCCTCTGATGAGCTTAACGAAGTCAGCGTTGAGCTTGTTGATAACGTCAGCTTCCTTAACAGGAGTAGCAGACCACCACTCGTAGGTTGTACCAACAGCACGCGGCTCGTTCATACACTCGAAGATGAGGTGCTGGTCATAGTCCTTGAATTCAGTAGCAACCTGAGTCCAGATCTTCATGAGTCTCTTGTTGATCTCATCGTAAGCAGTGAGGAGGTCAGGTCTGTTGATCCAGTTTTCGTGGTGAACGTTGAGGATAACGTACATACCGTTCTTGTAAGCGTAGTCAACTACTTCATGAACACGAGCGAGCCAAGCGGGATCGATGTTATCATTCTCGTCAAGGTGCTGGAACCATGTAGTAGGGATACGAACTGTATTGAAGCCCTTTGCCTTGAGAGCGTCAAACAGCTTCTGGTTAGCCTTAGGGCATCCCCATGCAGTTTCGGTTTCGAGGCCTGCTGTCTTGAAATCGCCGTTTTCGTCGCCTGCCTTGGCATCCATAGTGTTACCGAGGTTCCAGCCGACCTTCATATTCTCAGTGATCTCGAAAGCAGTCATAGTCTCTGCTGCCTGAGCAGTGAAGTAATCAGCAGGTGCGATCCTCAGTGAAGAAAGCATACATACAGCCGCAGCTGAGATGCTGATAATGCGTTTAATTGTTTTTGATTCTCCAAACATTGTGTTTTCCTCCCATTAATTCATTAATGTGATGTTTTCTATCCGTCTGACACCGCCCAGTGCAGTAAGCGGCATCCGGTCGGTACTTATATTTTATCATGTACGGACTTAAATGTCAAGGTGAGTTGTGCAAAATGCAATAAAGAGAATGTAGAAATTTGTTGGTTTGTTTTAGATGATTTGTATATACTTTTTCCCCAATCTCATCCAAGAATATTTCCAAATTATGACATAACTATATTTTATGCTAAAAATAAAAAGTGAGTACAATTACTGTACTCACTTGAATTAATCTATTCATTATTGAACTATTGAAATGAAAGAATCATGACAAAAATGGTAATTTAATGACAAAACGATATTTTTTTGTCTCGCCTGTTTAAGTTAAATCAATTTATTATGCCCTGTCAGCCATAAATTCCGCCAGTGTTACATTTCCTTTAGCGGAAACATAAGCATAATAGCTGAGGAGAAGCGATGCATCATTACCGTCCATTACCTTGTCTCCGTTGACATCGGCAGCCTTTTTCTGAGCGGCGGAAAGGTCTGATTTACCGCCTGCCGACTCCTTTGCATAGGCAGTGAGGATATCGGAAGCATCCACACCGTCGATATGACCGTCACCGTTGACATCGCCCACAGGGATGAAATTCAGGTGGACAGTGACATTTTTTGAAGTTTCATCGGAATCGGTCAGTTCCCACGATTTGCCGTTGTTAACATCATCGCAGGAAAAATTGTACGTATATTTTTTAAAGCTGTCGGGATTGTCATTCTTGTCGGGGATGAGGAAAGAATCATTTGCAGTACCGTTCACAACATCGGTGAAAGCCTCGGATACATTGCCATATTCAACGCTTGTCAGGGTAACACTGAGGTTGTAGTAGCGGTAATCGGACTTATTGTTGTCACGACCCTCGATGTCGAAAGAGTAGCTTCCGCTTTTTCCTTTCTCGACCTTGTAATATGGCAGGGCAGGGCCTTCGGGCGAGTCGAAAGTAATGGAAATATCGGCAGTACAGCCCTCTGGGATATTGACAGTGAGCGTGCCGTTTACTTCATTCTTGTTGAACTGATCGAATGTTCGGTAGTTCGTCTCGTCAGCATATGCTGTCATAGGCGAGAGCATGAGTGCTGCCATTGAAATGGCGGCAAATCGGTTTATCTTCATGTTAACACTTCTTTCTGATCATTACTTTGGCAATTCAATACCAATAATAATTTTGTCGGTCAAGCCGAGGCGGAGTTCTTAATTTTTGACCAATACTGAAATATCCTCGGCACTTTGGATATATGCCGAAAATCCGCAGTCGTTCCTTTCGCCCTCGCATCCGAGCAGTTTGTCCTCAAAGCAGTTGAAAGCCTCATAGACTTTCCCGTCAGCCTTTATGAATATCCTCCCATTGTATTCGGGAACAGTACCGAAAATATGCATATACGGGCCGTACTGCTCTGTATGGATATCCGCATCCGCACACTCAGCAGCGCCCTCGCCGTCAGTTTCGGGAGCAGTCATAACAGGTGCATATTTTTGCAGATTTCCGAGGTTGCGCTCAACTATCTCGATGATGAGCGTTCGGTTATTTAGACCGTCGATGATGTAGGGAACGGCTCTTGAAAATTCCGCAGAAGCAAAAGTTTCCGCCATAAACGGCAGTATCGCTTCACCGTAGGAGTCACGGTACATAGTCAGCTCGCCCTGTCCGCTTTCGGAGGAAGTTTTAATGCTTACATCGTCCAGCGCACGGAAATGTCCGAGATACTGATAAGTGAACTCATGGTCGCAGTAAAGCTGAGCATCCTTTGCATCCTCCGCAGGATATATCATCGCCGCAAGGTCGCCGAGACGGTCATTCTTCACAGACCAGCTTGTGCCGACGGGACAGCTTTCACGGCCGAGCTTCGACATTATCGCCGTATGTCCCACGTAAGCGCCCATGTTGTTCCAGTGGGTATCAGTCTTGTGATACAGCGGCATACTTGCATCCGCACCGAGCAGAGCCGACTTCATGTCGAGGTAATACTCCCTGTCCGCCAGCTTTTCCGAGAGCATCTCATAGTTGCTCATGTTGTCGGAGGGGACGTAATTTTTCGGCATATTTTCGGGATAAAGCGTGTTCTTGTTGGGCGAACAGGTGAAAATAAAGTCAATGCCGTTCTGCTGACAATAGCCGTTTATCAGGTCAAGGTTATGAACAATATTGTCTATCCCCTGCTGTGTGAGCGTATCAGTACGCAGGTAATCAGCGGCAGTTTCGCCGTAATACAGCCATCCGTCGCTTCCGACTATGACATCTTCATTGGGTGAAGTTCCCAGAACAGCCGCTCTGAGCCGTCCGTCGGCTGTGACCATCTGCTGACGGAAAGCGAAATGCTCCGAGAACCAGTTGTCGAACTGTGAGAAGAAATCGGCATTCAAGCCGCCCTCCTCGTTCTTTATTTTCGGGAATTCCGCAAGCTGACGCTTTTCCTTTGAGCTGTCAGCCTTTGAAAACGGCATACACACCGCAGGCACAAGGCACATCCCGATGAAAACCGCCGAATACAGGCGGTAAAGGGTGGATCTTTTCATATATCTCTCCAAGCAGGTTATGTTAAAAACGGAAGTAAATGAACGGATTGTAGCTTGATGAGGACATTGTAAGTATGCAGACCGCAAATAATACCATAGATACGGCATATCCGCAGACCTGCAATGCTGTGGAGTTTTTCTCCGTGGTCAGCTTCTTTTCAACTGTTCCCACAACGGGCGCTGAAAAGATGACAGCAAGCACCAGCATGATGATATAAGCAGGTGTGAGCTGTGCCAAGAACAGCGAGTTCCCGCCGTTTACAGCCGATGGAACAAACATATGTCCTATGAATCTCACCGCATCCGTAAGAGTATCCGCTCTGAAAAATACGAATGCAAGCAATGTTACCGCCATTGCGTAGATATGACGGAGGATTTTCGGCATCTTCTCTGTATTTATCAGCTTGTATGATTCAAGCATCATGAATCCGCCGTTGATAAGTCCCCACACGATGAAGTTAAGGCTTGCACCGTGCCATAAGCCTGTGCAGAAGAACACCGCCAGCTTGTTCAGCGCCGTTCTTACCTTGCCTTTGCGGTTTCCGCCCAGTGGGATGTACAGGTATTCCTTGAACCATGTTGACACGGAGATGTGCCATCTGCGCCAGAATTCCTGCATACTCTGTGAAATATACGGGTAATTGAAGTTTTCTCTGAATCTGAATCCGAACATCGCTCCCAGACCTATCGCCATATCGCTGTAACCGCTGAAATCGAAGTATATCTGGAAAAGATAGGAAACTGCCCCCAGCCATGCCAGCGGTACGGTAAGCTGAGCGCTGTCCAGACCGTAAACATAGTCTGCCGCCGCCATAGTGTTTGCGATGAGCATTTTCTTGGAAAGTCCCGTAATGAAGCGGCGAATGCCCTGTGCGGTCATTTCGGGAGAATGTTCACGCTTGTCGATCTGCTCGGCTATGTCGTAATATTTAACGATAGGGCCTGCGATAAGCTGAGGGAAAAGTGTGATATACAGTGCCAGCTTGAACGGGCTTTTCTGTATGTATTTCGGGTCTTTGTACGCATCGATCACATATGACATCGCCTGAAAGGTGTAGAAAGAGATACCGATGGGAAGTGCTATCTTCGGAACTGTCATATTCACGAACGGCAGTTTGTTGAGCATTTCCGCACCGAAGCCCGCATACTTGAAAATGCCGAGCATGAGCAGATTTGCGATGATACTTGCCGTAAGCACAGCTTTTCGTGACTTGTTCTCTTTCTTCATGCCGAGACCGAAGAAGTAATTCATGCAAATGGATATGAGCATAAGCACAACTGCTTTTGGTTCACCATAGGTGTAAAAAGCGATGCTGAATATGAGCAGAAGTGCGTTTTTAGCCCTTATTGTCGGAATTATCCGATACAGGATGTAAACCGAGGTCAGAAACAGAAACAGGAAAACAGGACTGCTGAAAACCAATAACAGACCTCCTGTCTTTTATTTTTCCATTTGTAATTTATCAAACGGGAACGTAGAAATCTATCTCGGAAACTGTATCGCCGTTCAAAGTGAAGATAAGCTGTTTGTCGCCATCGGTGTAGATGAGCATATTGCCCGATTCTTCGCCTGTTCCGTAAGCGGCTTCAACGTCAGCACGTGAACTGCCGACCTTTATGCCCTTTGAAGTAGCATAGTTTCCGCCTAAGATGTCATAGTCGAATAAATACTCAACACCGCCGTCGATGTAGCACTGTATCTTCAGTTCGCCTGCATAGTCATAGGTCTTGACATCACATCCGTTTGAGGTGCATGACGGAGATGTGGAAGTGATAGGCGAACCGCCGAGAGCAGAGATGATATCAGCGGCATTTTTCAGAAGGTCATCGGTGCTGAACTTTACTTCCTTAGCGTCGGGCTGAGTATTGTTGCTGCCGTTATCGGCAGGAGCATCATTGTTCTGCTGAGGCTGTTCCTGCTGTTGTGCAGGTGCTTCTGTGGGAGCTTCTGTTGCGGCGGCAGGAGCTTCTGTTGCAGCGGCGGCATTTGCGGCAGTAGTCTCTGCGGCTTCTCCTGCGGCTGTTGTAGTCTCGCCCTCTGCTGTTGTGGTAGTCTCACCGCTGTCGGTAGTTGTAACCGCATCAGTTGTTGTGGTCTCCTCTGCATTTGCAGTTGTTGCGGCAGTTGTTGAATTCACACTGAGTTCAGCAGTGCTGAGGTCAGCCGTACCTGCTGTTCCGCATGATACTGCACCTGCCATGCAGATGATAGATGTGAGTAAAAGTGCTGTGAGTCTGAGTTTCATTGTTAATATTCTCCTTTATTATCGTTCTTCATAAACCGGATATACGAACTGATACCATGTATAGGTCTTTGCTTTCAGAAAATCGTCAGAAACGGCTGCGAAACCGTTGCAGGCATCATAGTTAGTCCATTCACCGTTTATTTTTACCTGATTCCAGTAATGATCGCTTGCATGAGTTCCGTTTCCGTAGACGATTCGGCTCTCAAAGCCTGCCTCGTGGAAAAGAAGATCCTGCAATGCGGCAAAGTAATAGCACACAACGAAGCGGTTGTCCATTGCGTAGTTAGCGAAATATCCCCATCCGAGGGATTCGATCTGATCCAGTGTGCGTGTAGTTTCCATCAGCTTGTAGTAGTTATGGCTACGGATGTAATTGAAGATAGCATTCGGAGTATAGCCGATAGATACAAGTATATTCTGCGCTCTGAGCTGAACAGCAGTTATCTTTCTTGCAACACCGTCAGCATCTATCCTGTAACCGTCGAGAGTGCAGTTTGCGGAAAGGATACCGGATTCATCGTCGAAATGCCTGTGCCAGCCGTCGAGTACCTGCCAGCCTTTGAGCATAGCGCCGTCATCGCCGAAGTAGAATTTATTTCCGTCTATCTCATACCAGCCTGTTGTCATTGCACCGCTGATACCGAAATTATAGGTCTTGTCGCCGATATCCTGCATACCCTTGAGAGCAGCGCCGTTGCTATCGAAATAATACTTGCCGTTTTCAAGTTCCTGCCAGCCGATGAGAGCAGAACCGTCCTCGCTGAAGAAATAGGTCTTGCCCTTGTAATTCTGCAAGCCTTTCTGCATAACGCCCATATCATCGAAAAGATAGACCTTTTCATCAATTACCATAGTGCCTGTCAGCGGACGGCCGTCCATACCGTAATAATAGGTCTTATCATCAATTACCTTCCAGCCTGACATGAGTTTTCCGTCCTCGCCGAAGAAATATGATTTTCCGTCAATGACCTGAGCGCCCGTGAGCATTATGCCCTTTTCGCTGAAACCGTATGTATCATCGCCGATGGTCTTTACACCTGTGTAAGCAGCGCCGTCATTTGCGAAGAAATACTTATCCTCGCCGACAGTTCTCCAGCCCACCTGCATGATACCGTCTTTCTCCAGCAGATAGGTCTTTCCGCCATAGACCAGCAGTCCTGTGAGCATTACACCCTTTGTATCGAAAAGATAGGTCTTGCCGCCGATGACATATCTGCCGATGTAGGCTTTGTAGTCATTGCCGAAATAGTATTTTTTTCCGTCAACAGTCTGCCAGCCTGTGAGCAGAGCGCCGTTTTTGTCAACGAGATAAGTTCCGCTTTCCAGAACAGCCAGCCCTGCCGATGCGAGAACACCGTCATCACCGAAAAGTCTCATTGAACCGTCAACCTTGCAGAAGCCTGTCTGAACAGCGCCTCTTTCGCTGAAAAAGTAGGTCTTGCCGTCGATAGTGGTAAGTCCCACAGCAGGTGAACCGTCCTCCATGAAATAGCACTTAGCACCGCCGACAGTCTGCCAGCCTGTCTGTAAAACTCCGTTTTTGTCAAAAAGCCTGCCGATGCCATCGAATGTCTGTTCGCCTGTGAGCATACCATTCTGAGGGGAGATCAGGTAATATTTATCATCTATCTTCACAAAGCCGAGAGCGGCCTGACCGCTTGTGTGGTCATAGTAATATTTTTTACCGTCAATAGTCTGCCAGCCCGTTGCGATATATCCCTCTTTGGATATTATGTAAGGGATGCCGTCGATATCAATATTTTCGGTAACAAGATAGCCATCGCTTCCGACATATGCGGCATATTCACCGTCATGGACAAAGCCTTCGGTATCGACCATAGCGCCGCACTCATCGAAGAAGCAGTATTTGCCGTCCTCGGTCTTGAAGAAGCCTGCTTTCTTGCCGTTTTCCTTAGTAAAGTAGTATTTTTTTCCGCCGTAATCTATCCAGTCGAACTTCTGCTGACCTGTTTCGGGATCATAGTATCTGCGGATACCGCCGACAGTGCGCCAACCTGTTTTGAGGACACCATTATCGGAAAAGAGATACTGTTCACCGCCGATAGTCTTTTCGCCTGTAACAGCCTTGGTCTTATCGTCGTAGTAGAATATCTGTCCGTCCTTATCCTTATACCATGAAGAAGCCTTGGGCTTTTCGGTAAACTCCGCAGCCGAAGCCGTAACAGGGACAGCGGCAAGCAATCCTGCGGCGGCAGTCAGTGAGCATAAGAGCAATTTTGTTCGTCTTTTCATTTTTTCACCTTCCATATCTGCATATTGTAAATGCAGGTCATCATAATAAAATACGTAACAGGAAATGATTTTGGGACATAATTTCAGAAAAATTTTATTTTTCGCATACATTTTATTATATCAGATTTTCTCTCTTTATGCAAGGGCTTGGATTTAATATTCCACGGCAACAGCATTTACTTTTAAAAAATATAAAAAAGCGCCGCAGGCGCACGTTCTGGGGTCAAGGGGGATGTTATCTCCCTTGCAGGGGGTGAATGAGGGGGACAGAGTCCCCCTGACAAAGTAGTAAAGCAAGCGTAGCGAGGCTTTACGGACGTTCCTCAATAACTATGTCTTACCACAAAAAAAGTAAATGCTGTCGCCGTGAGTTTTCACAAAATTTCTCTTTACTAACAGCAAAATATGTGCTATAATAAAAACTGCGGACATTGTCCAGTAATTTTTACCGAAAGGTCGTGTTAAGCATGAAAGCCGAAAAATACGCAATAACAGGCGGAAAAAAGATCGACATACACAAACTTCCCACCAACAGCAAGAAAGATGAGGTTGACAAAGAGGACATCATCGCAAAGTATGAAGCCAACAAAGCAGAACTTGCACTATTGCAGGACAGATTCTACGCAGACGGCAGCGAGGGAATAATCCTCGTTTTGCAGGCTCTTGACGCATCGGGAAAGGATTCCGCAGTCAAGAACATTTTCAGCGGCATAAATCCGCAGGGAGTGAAGATACATTCATTCAAAGCGCCGAATTCCGAAGAACTCTGCCACGATTACCTCTGGAGGATACATCAGAACGTGCCGAGACGAGGAGAAATAGCTGTATTCAACCGCAGTCACTATGAAGACCTTATCACCGTACAGGTGGAGAATATCAAACCGCATTATCATATGTCCGACCGCATAATCGGCAAGGATGACAAAACATTTTTTCAAGGAGCGCTATGAGCAGGTCAATAATTTCGAGGAATATCTCTATCAGAACGGCTATAAGATAATAAAGATATTTCTTCATGTGTCAAAGGACGAGCAGGCGAGACAGCTTCTGGAGAGGATAGATATTCCTGAGAAAAACTGGAAATTCCGTGCTGACGATATCCGTGTAAGGGAGAAATTTGACGAATATGTTGACTGCTTCAACGAGGTCATAAACAAGACATCAACGAAGCATAGTCCGTGGTATGTACTGCCTGGAGATCAGAGGTGGTATACGAGGTATCTGATAACTGAGATATTGCTGGATGCCCTGAGATCGGCAGATTCGGAATATTCGCCATTGCCTGAGGAGGATAAGGAGCAGATGGAGGAATGCAGGAAGATGCTGGTGGATTCGATAGAGGAAAAGGATGAGGAAGTGAAGGAGAGCAAAAAGAAAACAAAGAAAAAATAAAAAAAGCGGCGAAGCCGCACACTGGGTTTCCAAAGGGATCACGGTAGATTATAATATGAAGTGCAACAAATAAAAA
>JAEDMD010000304.1 GCA_016303195.1 Oscillospiraceae bacterium
TTTTTCAAAAGGGTTTCCCTCAATATCACGTGTAAAAACTTCTGTAAGAGTACCACCCTTAGTCGGGAGTTTTTTATTTTATTTAATGCGTTGCCCGTTCCACATACACTGATGTTATAGTGGTGGTTTTCTTCTTCGCAGTTGTCTTTTTCGTTGTTGTCTTCTTCTTAGTTGTCTTTTCCTCGGATATACTCTCTGTCAGTTCATCCAGCACCGTTGTTGTGGTAGTTTCAGCAGTTTCACCGTATATATCCGTTGTTCTCTCGGATACATCCATATCTTCCGTATAATCTGCCGTATACATGAACTGAGCAGGGTCATAGCAAACACCCATATATCGTACCTCAAAATGACAATGCGGGCCTGTGGAGTCACCTGTCGAGCCGATTGCACCGATAAGCTGTCCTCGCTTTACCTGTGTGTCAACAATAGCATAGACCTGACTCATATGTGCATAAACTGTCTGATATCCGTCGAGATGGTCTATCATTACGAAATATCCGTATCCTCCAGGATTCCAGCCTGCGGAAACTACAACACCGTCCCCTGCCGCATAGATATCCGTTCCCATGTCAGCGGCTATATCGAATCCCTTGTGATTTCGGTCGCTGATGAATACGTCACTTACCCAACCGCCGTCAACAGGCCATGCGAACTGACCCGTTCCGTACAGCTTTGTATCTGCGCTGTAAGGTCTTGCCTTGTATGTGCCTATTCCTATCTGCTCAACAACAGGAACTTTCGTTATTTTCGAGCCGACGTTTCGTCTTGCGTATTCCTTGCCGTCAACGTAGGTTATTTCAATATTGTTGACCTTTTCGCCACGTTCGCCCTTGACGAGAGTTTCCCTTGTGCCCAGATTCAGTTCACTTGTCTCGACCTCGATAGTTTCATAGTCAAGGAAAGAAATAAGCTCTATCTCACGGATGTACTTGATAGGCAGATAGCTTTCAGTCTCGGTGACATTTACCAGTCTGCCGGGGCGGCAGGCTTTTGAAAGACCTGCGTTCATGTCTTCAAGTTCATTTACATCCATGCTGAATTTCTGTGCAATGGTAGCTGATGTATCATCGCTCTGTGCAACGTATACCGCCTTTTTCTTCTTGGAAGAAGTGAGCAGTTTTATCATCTGTTTTTCGGGGAGAACACTTCCCGTAAGGAACATACCCTTGACGTATTCGATATCGTTCTTGTAGGTTACTTCCTTGACAACACCCTCGATGGGATATTTCAGCAGATTCTCGTCCAGCGCTTCCTGAACAGCATCCTTATCTTTGACAGCGCCGATGAAATTTCCGTCGATATAGACACCGAATCCCTCGGAAAGTTCCTCATCGGAAGCGGCGAGAATTTCATTTGCGAGCTGTCTTGCGGTGAGCATTTTGTCTTCGCCCGATATAAGTTTCAGCGAAAGGTCGGCATTGAGGTCGAAAGAATCGCTGTCAGCGCCTGCATAGGAGATACGCTGTTTGATCTCACGGCTTGCCTCATCGTAGTCGGATTCTGCATTTATAACACCGAGTTCCTTGCCCTTGTATTCAACGCTGATGCCGTATTCTATTCCGCTTCCGTAGCGGATAACGCTGATAAGGATGATTATGGAAATAATTGGAAGCAGATAATTGAGAGAAGTGAAAAACAGGCCGCTCTTGCCGAAAATATAGGATTTCCAGAATTTTCTGGAAGCGGCTTTGTAGGCTGTCTGGTCAATTTTTTTAGCGGCAGCCATTTCTTTCTGAAGTTCTCTGTTCAGTGCGATACGTTCTTTCATCGGAGCGGTCAGGTCACGGAATATCCATCTTATCGCCTTTGCAAAGAGGATAAGCAGTTCTTTCAGTTCAGTGAAAATGAAACCGAGACCCTTGATAAAACCGAGCAGAACAGCGGACAGGACTTTCAGGAAATATGCACCGACAATAGTCAGCATACCGCCGAAGCCTGCACTTTCGGAGCTTTTGCTGTCTGACAGGTTCTGTTGTTCATCGCTCATCACATCAGCCTCCTTTCTTTAAATTTTATGTACACAACATCTAATTATACCACTGAGCGAGCATTTCTGTCAAGCGTTACGATGAAATAGTCCACGGCAACAGCATTTACTTTTAATAAAAAATATAAAAAAGCGCTGCAGGCGCACGTTCTGGGGTCAAGGGGGATGTTATCTCCCTTGCAGGGGG
>JAEDMD010000305.1 GCA_016303195.1 Oscillospiraceae bacterium
GTGGGGATTTGCCTACCGCCTTCTTAAAAATCTTTCCGAAATAGCTTCTGTTCAGCCCGCACACATCTGCTATATCCTCAACGGAGATATTATTCTGGAAATTATGCTCGATAAAAACAAGCGCCTCATGAATGTAGAAATCACGGAGCTTACTGCCGTGATTAACCTTAAATCCTTCGGTTGAGCGGGCGAGGTAGTCTAAGAACAAATACAGATGTCCTATTAGGTGCAACGGTGAGGAGCTGCCGTTTTCGGCGATATAGTTCATCTCCTTCATCATTTCCTCCCGAAACTCCTTTGACTTCGCCTTATAAACAGGCTGGTCGAAGGAGAAGCCCGACGCGTCAACCACCGCCTTTGCCCGCAGTCCGTCAAACTCTATCCAGACATATTCCCAGGGCATATCTTTATCGGCAATATAGGTGGTTATCTGGTCGGGAAAAATCATAAAGCCCTGCATACTTTTTATGTGATATTCCCTTGTTATTCCGCTGCTGTCCTGCGCCAACAGCGTGCCTGTTCCCGAAATTACATAGTGAAAAAGAAAATGATTTCTGGCTGCCGGTCCAAAGGAATGTGCCGGAGAGCATTTTTCACGTCCAAATTGAAACAGGCTCAGGTCAACAAAGTTTTCGCTGGGGAATACAGAAAAGAGCAAGTTGTTCATAGTGCACCTCCAACAGAATACGGCGGCGAATTGTAATCTTTTTATAAGTATATCACAAAATATACCAAAATGCAAGCATACTTTTATATATCGAGAAAAAATCGCAAAATGGTATTAATTTGTCGTTTTTATGGGGTTTACAGAACGCATTATGGTGTGATATACTATAAACAAGAGAAAACCCCATACCAAAAAGGAGGTAATTCAATATGAAGAAAAGCAGAGTGGCAATTTCACTTTTAACAGCTGCGGCAATATCGGTTTCGACATTGTTGTCAGGCTGTTCTGCAGACAGCGGCAAGGACGGAGTGACAACTGTTACAATGCTCCAGTATAAGCCCGAAGCAGTCAAGGCTTTTGAGAAAATCGAGCAGGTTTTCAACGACACACATACAGATATCAAACTGAAAATCGAATCTCCGAATGAAGCGATGACCGTTCTCAAAACCCGTCTTATCAGAGAGGATTATCCCGATATCGTGGGCATCGGCGGCGATATGAACTACTCCAACTTCCTTGACTCCGATTTGTTTGAGGATATTTCCGATATTGAGGTGATTGGGGAAATAAAGCCTGCATATCTCAAAATGGAAAAGGAGCTTGAGCTTCTGCCAAAGGAAGGCACTTACGCGCTGCCTTATGTGGCAAATGCGGCGGGAATACTCTATAACAAGGATATGTTCGAGCAGTACGGCTGGGAGATACCTGAAACGTGGAGCGAGTTTATCGCTTTATGTGATGAGATAAAGAAAACAGGCACAGACCCGCTTTATCTTGGCTATAAGGACACATGGACCTGCCTTGCACCGTGGAACGCGCTTGCCGTTGGTCTTGCGCCTTCTGATGTGTGCAGCAGCGTAAATGCGGGGAAAACAACCTTTGCTGCGGAATACGATGAGGTTGCGGAGAAGATAAAGGTTTTGCTTGACTACGCCGAGCCTAACCCTTACGCATACAGCTACAACGACGCCTGCACAGCCTTCGCAAGAGGACAATCGGCTATGTTCCCCATCGGAAGCTACGCAGTTCCGCAGATTTTATCGGTAAATCCCGATATGAACATAGATTCATTTACATTTCCGGCAAACGATAAAGAAGAGGATAACGTCCTCAATTCCGGCATCGACCTGCATTTCTCGGTGATGAAAGGCACAAAGAATAAGGAAGCGGTTTATGAAGTGCTGCGTTTTCTTTTCAAGGACGAAACAGTGCAGATATACCTTGATGAGCAGGGCGGCGTTCCCTGCAAGGAGGGTGATTTTAAGCTGCCGGAGTTCTTAAATGGAATGGAGCAGTACATAAAGGAAGACAGAATGTCAGACTTCCACGACCACCACTATCCCAGCGAAATGAGCGTTGACGCAATGATTCAGACTTATCTTATGGATAAGAGTAATAACTCGGCGCAGATATTCCTTGAGCGCTTCGACAAGGAATGGACAAGATATAACCGTGACCTTATCGCAAGAGTGAAGAAATACGAGGAGGGGCAAAAATGAAAAACAA
>JAEDMD010000306.1 GCA_016303195.1 Oscillospiraceae bacterium
TTGAGGAATATCTCAGAAACGAGTGTAAGGCTCAGGAGCAAAATCGCAAACGTAAAAAGAATGGGGATCTGGAATAATTATTCATCATCATTGAGGTCATATTCTTCCATATATAAAGCGAGTTTTTCAGCGAATGGCAGATCAGATGGAATACCGACATCTTCCCAACGTACTCCATAAGGCGCACCGCCGTCAGTGTATCCGGCAATGTAGGAAAATTCGTCATCCATAATATCTGAAAAGTCAGACATTTGCGGTTCAGGTGTTTTCTTTTTCTTCTTACGTTTCTTCGGAGGCTTAGGCTTGTTTGCTTTGGCAGCCAAACGCTCCGCTCTGGTCGGATAATGGATACCATCTGCAAGCTCTCTCGGAATACGAATTTCATATTGCGACAGCTTCTTTAGATAGTAAGCGACAATTTCCTCAAACGGAATCCATATCCCAGCTCCTTTGATTTTCGTATATACGGAATTGAGGATAGTATCACGCTCCGACTCATTGGGCATACATAAATTCTGCTGATAAAAGCGGTATGTTTCAATATATAGCCAATCAGCTATCTTCTTCTTTTGCTTTTGTTTAAGCTCTTTGAGCTTTTTGTTGGGGTTCTGCTCCATTTTGAATTGGAGACTTGTATGTTTATGTTTCATGGTTCTCTTTATACTCCTCCAAAGCCGTCAGCAATAACTGTTTAATCGTCATGCCGTTTTCCTGAGCATAAGCCTTGATCGCATCGCCCTCACCTTTAGGAACATTGAAGCGGATATAATCGTAATTATTCTTGATATATTCCGCATCAGGCGATTTCTTTTTGACAGCCTTTTTGGTGCAGTCTTTGCAGTATTTCTGTGAACCCGAAGCAACAATATACGGCTTATTGCATATCGGACAGGTCTGCTCACTCCCAAGCGGAACGGAAGTGCCGGACTTCTTCTTCTCAGCGTATGCACGATTTCGATTGACCTGAGCTTTATCACGGCAGTACATACAATATTTCGCACGGTTGGACTTGCTCTGAAACTCCATTCCGCACATCTCACACTTATGCGTAAACAAGCGTATTCCTCCTTGTAATGATCTTTTCTTTATTCTATCATATATTAGGCATAAAGTCAAGCATAATGATAAATTTGTGAAAATGACACTGGGGGAAGCCCGAAAAGCAACCTACGATTGCTGCGCTCCTACAAAAAACATTTTCTCGGAAAATTATACTTGACTTTAGGCTTAAAGCATAGTATAATAAAATCACAACGAAACACCAAAAACCCACAGACCACGAAAGAGAGGTAAATCCTATGTTAAACAAGTTCTTAGTATCGGGCAGAATGACTGCCGATCCCGAAATTCAGACTAAAGGCGAGAGCCGTTACTGCAAGTTCTCTATCGCTTGCGACCGTCCCAAGAGAAAGGGCGAGGAGAAAGCCGAGGTTGACTTTTTCAACTGCATCGCCTGGAACCGCAATGCTGATGTGATCGTCGATTGGTTCGGCAAGGGCGATATGGTTACACTCGTCGGCGCTGTCCACATCAACCGCTATGAAAAGGACGGTCAGAAGTGTTCTTCCACAGAAATTAAAGTCGAGGAAATTCATTTCTCAGGCGGTAAGAAGAAACAGAACGAGGACGGCTACAATGCTGAATATGACACAGCATTCAGCGGAGCAGACACACTTTTCTAAAAAATCAGGAGGTAATCGAAATGGACACCACAATCATTGCTATTTCTAATCAGAAAGGCGGAGTAAGTAAAACTACCACCGCCTACAACCTGGGAGCTGCACTTTCCCTGAAACACGATAAAAAGGTGCTTCTTGTGGATATTGATCCGCAGGCGAACCTCAGCGAGTATCTGAGCTACGAACCGGACGAAAAACCGACCATGACACAGCTCATTATGACCGCCTGCACAGGCAATGCGAAGCTGAAATGTATGTTATTGAGTCAAATGTTATGCAAAGATCTTTTGAAAATCTTCGTATCAGCGAACAGGCTGCCGTTATCGCCCTCAGACACAGCAAAATGTTTTCTCAGGGCAAGCGAAACGACATTCTGAGGGAGCTTACACTTCTTGAAAATCCTGATGCAGAAACCGAATCTGCAACTTTGAATCCAGACCTGCAATAAAAAGTCAATAGGCAAACCGAATGTTTCACA
>JAEDMD010000307.1 GCA_016303195.1 Oscillospiraceae bacterium
ATCGAGAGTTTTCCACACAACGCCGTAATGCTTGACTATCTTTTCAGCCGCCTGAATCTCCTTATTGTGTTTCTGACCATAAGATATCGACAGGGCAATAACGTTTTCTGCCCCGTATTTCTTAACGGCGAGGGCAAGACAGGTCGAACTGTCAAGTCCGCCGCTGAATAAAACCAATGCTTTCATAATTACTCCTGAACAATTTAATTTAAGCCGTTATTTAGGCATTATTAATCTAATAATCTCTGCAAATCCTTACGTGACTTGAATGCGCCTGTGTAGGTTCTGGTCTCTGTGCGTGAGGATGCATTTTTTATACCTCTCGCAGTCATACAGCTATGTGAACCTACGATCCGCACTCCAACATCCGGAGTTCCTGCGGCTTCGGAAATTATCTCAGCGATGTCCCTTCCCAGACGCTCCTGCAATTGTAGACGCTTTGCCGCCATGTCGCAGATCCTTGCAATTTTGCTGAGTCCGAGGACTTTTCCTCTTGGGATATATCCCACGTTCACGGTCATATCATACATAAGTGCAAGATGATGCTCGCAATAGCTGAAAACGGTTATATCCTTCATGACTACCGCATCATCAGCTTCGCCCTGCTCGGCAGTGAAAGTTTTTCCGAACATCTGAGCAATTTCGTGGTTGGTGTACTGAGTTCCCTCCAGCACTTCCTCTATCATTCCTGCCACACGGGACGGAGTTTCGAGAAGTCCCTCCCTTTCGGGATCTTCGCCGATGGCTTCAAGCAGTCCACGTATGTGAAATTCTATTTTCTCTCTGTCCATATTCATACACCTTTCATTTCGGGATCCCATATAAATTTATGGAGCTGCAATTGCAGGCGGACTTTCCCTAATTTTCGTTCTTTCATGAATTCTACCATATCCGCAGGCTCTATCCTGCCAAATACAGGACTGAGATAAACCATACATTCGGGCTTGAATTCCGACAGCACCTCAGCGGCACGTTCAAGGTCATTATTTGAACCGCAGACGAATTTCAGCGTGTCAGTTTTTTGCAGATACTTGAAATTCTCCGTACACATATGCTTTTCCATTTTGCTTGTTGGGAGTTTGTAGTCCATTGTCAGCGATGGCCTTGCGCCGGATCCCTGACATTTTTCCAGAAATGGCTTCAGCGGAACAGAGCCGTTTGTTTCGATCTCAACATTCAGATCGAGTTTCGCAAGTTCTCCGCAAAGTTCAGGCAATCTCCCCTGTAAAAGCGGCTCGCCGCCGGTGAGAGTAACATTTTTAACGCCGTATTTTTCAATAGCTTTTTCTGCAATTTCTGCAAGCTGTGAAGGCGACATGGGTGTAAATGGCGCATTTTTTTCATTCGCCCACATGGTATCACACCAGTCGCAACGCAGATCACATCCCGTAAACCTGAGAAAGAGCGCAAGCTCACCTGCTCGCTGTCCCTCGCCGTTGATGCTGACAAACTGCTCAGCAAGTCTGAGATCTTCCATACTTACACCTCGTAAACTGCACAATTATTGGGCGTTTCGTACACGGTGACCGAGCAGACTGCAAGTCCTTTGCCACTGAGCAGATCATAGAAATGCTTTGCAAAATTCTCCGCTGTCGGTCTGAACGGAACTTCGATAAGTCGAAAATTCTCCTCATTCAGTGCGGCTATGGTCTTTTCTTTAAGGCTTCCGCTTTCATATATAAGAGCGTGGTCGAAATCGTCGGCAAGTTTTTTTACAGCTTTTTTAAGGTCGCTGAAATCTATGAGCATTCCCCTTTTTTCGCCGTCATTCTGCAATTCTTCACCGTTTATCTTCACTTCGACTGTCCAGCGATGGCCGTGGATATTGGCACATTTACCGTTGTAGCCCGAAAGGAAATGTGCGCTGTCAAAAGCGGCGGATGTTTTCAAGTAATACATATTTCCTCCTAAAAAAATGCGCCTGCCATTCCAGCAAGCGCACTCTGCTATCAAAAGGGCAAACTTTGCCCCTGTTCTTCAAACAGACTGCCCTGGTTTTGTTTAACGACAGGATGGCGCAAACGAACTGTCGATATTTATTATATCACCTGCTACGGAGATTGTCAAGGGGATTTTCTGATATACACACGGCAACAGCATTTACTTTTAAAAAAATATAAAAAAGCGCCGCAGGCGCACGT
>JAEDMD010000050.1 GCA_016303195.1 Oscillospiraceae bacterium
AACGTGCGCCTGCGGCGCTTTTTTATATTTTTTAAAAGTAAATGCTGTTGCCGTGTCCCTACAAATCAATAGCCTTGACTGTATCAGTCCACCGTGATATAATATGTGAAAAAGGAGGACAGCATAATGAAAAAACTTTTTGTGACCTTAGCTGCCGTGGCGGCATATCTGTTTATAAGCATTTTTACAGGCTGGTGGGCTGTAACATGGATAATCTGGGTGTTTTATTTTGCCTATATGATCTATCTCGTCTATCAGGATCATCAGTGATATTGAGGAAAACTTTAAAAAAATCGGGGAATAGCCCTTCATCAGAAAGGTTATTCCCCGATAATGTTATATCAGTACAGCTTTCATGTATCTGAGTTTATGGATTATCAATCGTAACGCTCGTCAATGACACGGGCGGTTTTCTTTGTGCTTCTTGGGAGAACGCCGACTTCTACGACCTTGACGATAGGAGTGAAGCCGATCTTGCTCTTTACCTTTTCAGCGATCCTCTTGCTGAGTGAAGCGAAGTCAACGTCGCCTGTTGACTCAACGTAGATACGCATAGTGTCCTTGCCGTCGAGGTGAGAGATGCGGATCTGGTACTCGCTGTTGATCTCGCTGAAGTTTGCGAGAACTTCCTCGATCTGGTTCGGGAACACGTTAACGCCCTTTATCTTCATCATATCGTCTGTACGTCCCATGATAGTGCCGATACGTGGATAGCATCTTCCGCACTTGCACTTGCCTGGGATTATTCTTGAAAGGTCGTGGGTTCTGTAACGGATAAGGGGAGCGCCTTCCTTTACGAGAGTTGTGATAACAATTTCGCCCATTTCGCCGTCGGGAACAGGTTCGCCCGTCTTAGGGTCGATAACTTCAAGATAGAGGTAATCGTCCCAGTAGTGCATACCCTCGTTGTATTCGCAGTTGATACCGATACCGGGGCCGTAAATCTCAGTAAGTCCGTAGATATCATAAAGCTCGATGCCGAGGGAATCAGCGATATGCTGACGCATTTTGTCGCTCCATCTCTCAGATCCGATAACGCCCTTTTTCAGGTGGATGTTCTTCTTGATGCCTCTCTTTTCGATCTCCTCAGCGAGAAGAAGTGCATATGAAGAAGTTGAGCAGAGGACAGTTGTTTCGAGAGCCTGCATCATTTCGAGCTGTTTGTCGGTATTGCCGGGGCCCATAGGAACTGCCATTGCGCCCAGCTTCTCACAGCCGTTCTGGAAGCCGATACCTGCTGTCCACAGACCGTAACCGGGAGTTATCTGTATTCTGTCCTTGTTTGTGATGCCTGCAACTTCGTAGCATCTCTTGAACATTTCGCCCCAGTCGTCAACGTCCTTAGCTGTGTAAGGGATGATAACGGGAGTACCTGTTGTACCTGATGAAGAATGGATACGAACGATTTTTTCTTCGGGTGCAGTCATAAGTCCGAGAGGATAAGCATCACGGAGATCCTTTTTCTCGGAGAAGGGGAGTTTTGTGAAGTCCTCAGGCTTTTCGATATGTGTGATGCCTGCTTCCTTGAGCTTTTTGCCGTAGAAGCTGCCTGCATCAACGAGAGCTCTTATTCTGTCATTCACGAGGTCAAGCTGTTTCTGTGTGATCTGCATTTTCATTCTTTCCTTTCGTTCAATTCGTAATTCGTAATGCGTAATTCGTAATTATTGTGTTCGCATTCGCTCACAAATTGAATATTATTAATCCATAATTATATAAACCTGAATTATTTAAATCCGTCCACGAAGTGGACACCGCAATTACGCATTACGAATTAAGCATTACGCATTATAACGAAGTGCCTTTGAGTTCATTTCCACGAACTGCGGTTTAACGGTCTTTTTCATAGTCTCCTCGATGTCGTCAACGGAGAAGGGAAGTATGTTGTTCCTTACGGATGCACCCAGCATTATCATGTTCAGTACCTTTGGCGAGCCGATATCCTCGCAGGCCTTTACGCCGTCAACGAGAAGCACGTTCTCAACATTTCGCTGTAAATACTCCAGCATTTCCTTTCCTGTGTAGTCAGAACCGCCGAGAGTTGCGGTAACAGGCATGATAGGATGTGTATTTACTACGACCTGTCCGCCGTCCTTTAAGTATGGGAGCATACGGACTGCCTCAGCAGGCTCGAAACCGATGATGAGGTCTGCTGTTTTCTCAGGGAACATGGGGCAGTAGATATCGTCGCCCAGTCTCAGGAAGCTGAAAACGCTTCCGCCCTTCTGAGCCATACCGATAGTTTCAGCGCTCATTACGGGGATATCATGTTCCATAGCTGTTGCGGCGATGAGCTTTGAAGTCAGAACGATTCCCTGACCGCCTACACCGCAGATAAGGATATTACTCTGCATTGCCTGCACCTCCTATTGCTCCGAAAGGACAAACCTGTGAACAAAGTCCGCAGCCTGTACAAAGGGAATTTTCGATCGCTACCTTGCCCTCGCTTATAACGATACCTGGACATCCGAGGGTCTTTATGCACTTCTTGCACTGAGTACATTTTGTGCTGTCGATAACAGCAGGCTTTTCGGGCTTGATGAGAACTGCACAAGGCGACTTGAATATGATAGCCTTGACACCTTCTTCGTTAGCTACACGCTTTACAGTCTCAACGGACTTTTTCAGTTCAAGAGGATTTACAGTTTCAACAGTCTTGACACCGATGCCCTTGAGGACTTCCTGAATGCTTACCTTTTCAACGACCTCGCCCATCATTGTGCGTCCTGTGCCTGGGTGAGGCTGATGGCCTGTCATGGCAGTTGTGGAGTTGTCGAGGATAACGAGAGTCATGTCAGCCTGATTGTATACGGCATTTACTGCGCCTGTGATGGCGGATGCGAAGAATGTGGAATCGCCCACGAAAGCGAAACACTTTGTATCAGGCTCTATTTTGCCGATACCCTGAGTTATGTTAACGCCTGCGCCCATGCAGAGGCAGGTATCGACCATATCAAGAGGCATGGCGTTACCGAGAGTGTAGCATCCGATATCACCGCAGAATACGGATTTCTGACCCTTCATAGCTTCCTTTACAGCGAAGAATGAAGCTCTGTGAGGACAGCCTGCACAGAGTACGGGAGGTCTTACAGGGAGAGCGGGAGCTACTTCAGCCTTTGCGGTTTCGGGGATATCCCAGCCCATGAATTCGGAAATATTGCCGAGAACGGAAGCACAGGTGTTCTCGCCTGCGGTCTTTACATTGTGTGTCAGCTTGCCGAGAATTTTAGTGCCGAGGTGATACTTTCCGCAGATATATGTAAGTTCACGCTCGATTATGGGGTCAAGCTCCTCGATACAGAGGACTTCATCCAGTCCTCTGAGGAATTCAACAGCCTGCTGTTCGGGGAAAGGGAAAGGAGTTGATACCTTGAATATACGTGGAGCGTCCTTGTCTCTGAGGGCTTCCATAGTATATGTGTAGCTGATGCCGTGGGTAGCGATGCCCTTTCTGCATCCGCTTGTTTTTTCGGTGAGGATGAGATTCCTGCCGTACTCCGAGAATACCTTTGAAAGCTCGGCATTGCGCTCCTCGATATGGATATGTGCATTGTAGGAAAGTCTTGGGAAAATGACCCACTTTGACGAATCCTTGACAAATCCCTCAGGCTTGTTTATCTTGTACTCGTTCTCGTCCTTGACTTCGATGGAAGCGTAGCCGTGACAGACTCTTGTAGTCGGGCGGAAAAGAACGGGTGTATTGTATTTTTCGGAATACTCAAATGCGTCCTGAATCATGTCATATGCTTCCTGAACTGATGAGGGGTCAAAGCAGGGGAGCTTTGAGAAAGAAGCAAAGTGACGGGTATCCTGTTCAGTCTGTGAAGATATCGGGCCGGGGTCGTCGGCGACCATGATGACCATACCGCCCTTGACACCGATATAAGCAAGGCTCATAAGGGGATCGGAAGCGACATTAAGTCCGACCTGCTTCATTGTTACCATAGAGCGGGCGCCGCTGTAAGCCGCACCTGCGCCAAGTTCGAGAGCGGCCTTTTCATTTACAGACCATTCAACGTAGACAGAACCGTCATTGACTTTGGCAGTAGTTTCCAGAACTTCGGTGGATGGTGTTCCAGGGTAGCCTGAGATGAGGTTCAGGCCTGCTGCGATAGCGCCACGGGCGATAGCGGCATTACCCATAAGAAATTCTTTATGCATTGTTTTCCTCCTTTATATATACATTTAGTTATTTGTAATAACGTGATAACTAAAAGTATAACATTCGCTCAAAGAAATTATAGCACCTGAAATTTGAAATGTCAAACCTTTGGTGCAGATTAGTGATAAATGTAGATTTTGGCTTAAAAAAAAGTCCCCGAAAGGTGAAAGTTGACATTCGCATATGCGGGGATATGGTTTGTTTATACCTTTCTGCAATTGAATTAAGGGACGAAAAAACAATTTAGGGACGTAGGGGATGCCGTCCCCTACAAAAACATTCATGAAGAATAGCGAAATTGTAGGGGCTGGCGTCCCGACAGCCCATGCTATAATTATAATTTATTCATTAATTACGGGTACGGATAAAAAAGGACGCACCTTATGTGCGCCCTCATATTCGTTCTTATCAGAAATCGTAATTGTAAATGAAGCTGAAGTCTCTGCCTGCGATCTCGTCAAATTCAAGACCGCCGTTGACAACACGGTACACCCATGTCAGCTCGCCTTCGGAAGAATATGTATATCTTGCGAAAGGAAGCCACTCGACATTGAATTCAGCCATCTTTGTCTCGAATGTCTCATCGCTGTTGTATGTGAATTCTTCATGCGGTACGGTATCCTTGTCCCATTCCTCATAGTTCATCCAGTAAAGCTCGCCCTTGTACATATTTGAATACGCAAGCACGAACTGATTCTTACTGCTGTCATAAGCGAAATTGGCATTCTCTCCCGAACTTCCGTCGGATGGAACTTTTGTGCCGAATTCGTCATATGTGAAGAAAGTTACCTGATAAGTGTCCTCGGACGAACCCCATTTTATAATGAGTTCGGGAGTTCCGTTGCCGTCCATATCATAGAGTGTATAGGATACGGAAACATTTTCGGGATTTTCCTCCATCAGTGAGTCTATCTTCTTTGATACCTCGTTCACATATGCTTCCACTATCTCGTCATGTGTAGGTGCAGGACGGGTAGTAGTTTCGGGAAGCTGAGAAGTTGTAGCGGCAGTAGTCGTTGTCTGGACTTGCTGTACACCTGATGATGAGGTAGTTTCCGCAGGCTGAACACTGCCTGATGATGCCTTCTGCGAGGTCACAGCCTTTGAAGGCGAGGCATTTGAGATTATTGCGGAAGAAGCGGATGTTTCTGAAACTGTTCCCGTTAATACAGCGATGTCACTGCTTGTGGTTTCTGTTTCGGTGTATGCAGACTCGGCAGAAACTGAGGCGGTAACAGCTTCGGCAGATGTTGTAGCGATATCAGCCTGTAAAGACTGTGATGTATAATTGCTTGTGATGCCTGCTGACGGGTCGGAAGTTGACACCTGAGTAGGCGGTTCTTCTCTGCCGTCGCATCCTGTGATGACTATGAGAGCAGCCGCTGCGAAAGCAGCAGAAAAATATCTTTTCATTATTGTCCCCCTGTATATCCGAAGTTCTATGTAAAGCCTGATTGCTAACTTTGGCGGAAATTATGAACAAATTATTACGTAATGTAACTTTTTACGGACTATACTATATCCATATTATACACACAGTTTTTCATAAAGTCAAGCGGAAACATTAAACTCTGCATAATTTCACAATAACTATTGATTTATTTCATCCTTTGTGATATAATAATACCATACAGGGGAGCTTGTGAGACAAGCTGAGAGGGAAGTCACGGTGCATTAAGTTAACTTCCGACCCTTTGACCTGATTCGGCTAATACCGACGTAGGGAGTTCTTTTAATATGTTGATTAAAGGAACTGCAATATGCGGTTCTTTTTTATTAGAGGTGATGATATGGTAAAGGTCAACGGCGAAATGATGGACATGGACGGAAGGACAGTTGCGGAATTACTGGAAAAACTGGACACCAGCAGTCAGAGAGTGGCTGTTGAGGTCAACGGGGAGATAGTCCCCAGAGCAACATACGGCGAGGCTGTGCTGAAAGACGGAGACAGCGTTGAAGTCGTGCGCTTTGTTGGAGGAGGCTGATATGCCGATACCCACAAGAGAGGAAATGTACAGGGCGCTTGAAGAACGTCACGGTGCGGAAATACAGAAGAAGCTGTCGGAGGCATCTGTTGCGGTCTGCGGACTCGGAGGGCTTGGCTCGAATATCGCCGTAGCCCTTGCGAGGGCAGGTGTGGGCAGGCTTTATCTTTACGATTTCGATAAGGTCGATATCTCCAACCTGAACCGTCAGCAGTACTTTCCCGAACAGCTCGGAATGCCGAAAAACGAAGCGCTTGCGGATACATTGAAGCGCATTGCGCCGTACTGCGATATAGTTTCGCATCAGGTAAAGCTCAGCGAGGAGAATATACCTCAGCTTCTCGGAGATGCGGATATCATCTGCGAAGCCTTCGACAAAGCGGAACAGAAGGCGATGCTTGTGAACTTCGTGCTGGAGAATATGCCCGAAAAATACCTTGTAGCAGGTTCGGGAATGGCAGGCTTTGCGCCGTCCAACATGATACAGACAAAGCGTGTGACAAAGCGCTTTTACCTTTGCGGTGACGAGGTGAGCGATGTTGATGACGGAGTGGGACTTGTTGCATCACGGGTACTCATCTGTGCAGGTCATCAGGCACACGCTGTTATACGCATCATTGCAAACGAATACGATATTTAATTATCAGATGTAGGGGCGGATATTATCCGCCCGATAACAAATGATGAAACGGCAGACGGGCGGATGGTATCCGCCCCTACAATCATTACCCGATTTTACAGGGAATGGTTAAAAAAGGAGTAATAAAAATGAAAGAAGATAAACTTGTAATCGGAGGACATGAGTTCTCATCACGTTTTATACTGGGTTCGGGAAAGTATTCCCTGAAACTCATCGAGGCCGCAGTAAAGTACGCAGGCGCAGAGATAATCACACTTGCTGTCCGCCGTACAAATTCAAAGGATAACGAGAATATCCTTGACTATATCCCGAAGGGAGTAACACTTCTCCCGAATACATCAGGTGCGAGAAATGCCGAGGAAGCTGTCCGCATTGCCCGTCTTGCCCGTGAGCTTGGATGCGGTGATTTTGTCAAGATAGAGATAATGCGTGACTCAAAGTATCTTCTCCCCGACAATCAGGAAACAGTCAGGGCAACGGAAATACTTGCAAAGGAAGGCTTTGTTGTAATGCCGTATATGTATCCCGATCTGAATACAGCCCGTGACCTTGTGAATGCAGGTGCGGCTTCCGTAATGCCTCTTGCATCGCCTATCGGTTCAAACAAGGGACTTGCCACAAGGGATTTCATACAGATACTTATTGATGAGATAGACCTGCCCATCATCGTGGATGCAGGTATCGGCAGACCGTCGCAGGCCTGTGAAGCTATGGAAATGGGTGCGGCTGCGGTAATGTCCAATACAGCCCTTGCAACAGCAGGCGACCTCCCCGTAATGGCTGAGGCATTCAGACAGGCTGTCGAAGCAGGAAGAAAGGCTTATCTCTCAGGACTTGGCCGTGTTCTCACCCGTGGCGCATCACCATCCGATACACTGACAGGATTCCTCCGTGACTGAGCGGGTATCCCTCACAATAGGGACGGCCATTGGCCGTCCTCGGATAACCCAACAAATGCGGATAGAACATTGTAGGGACGGCCATTGGCCGTCCTCCAATAACCGAACAAATGCGGACAGAATATTGTAGGGACGGCCAATGGCCGTCCCTACAAATTCAAATTTTATAAGCAATATTTATATAAGAAGGTTTATTTAAATGGAAAATCAATATTTCGTGGATTCGGACAAACTTTCCGAAGCTGCACTCAAAAAGAAACATTTACTTGAAAATGACCCCTCGTCACGTACTGACCACATGGCGTACATGGAGGGCATGGAACAGATAAAGTCCGATGTCATGGACAAAGTCCTCGCTGAGGTCAGAAACTACGATTATTCGCAGTATACCGCCCGTGATGTCAATGCCGCACTGAATCACGATGTCTGTTCCGTTGAGGACTTCAAGGCACTCTTATCACCTGCCGCTGAGCCGTTTCTGGAGAAAATGGCGGCTAAGGCAAGACTGGAGACACAGAAGCATTTCGGCAACACTGTCTATCTGTTCACTCCGCTGTATATCGCCAACTACTGCGAGAATTACTGCGTTTACTGCGGTTTCAACTGCTACAATGACATCAAGCGCATGAAGCTCAATATGGAGCAGATAGAGCATGAAATGAAGGTCATCGCTGACAGCGGTATGGAGGAGATACTCCTTCTCACAGGCGAGAGCCGTTCAAAGAGCGGTATCGAGTATATCGGCGAAGCCTGCAAGCTGGCACGAAAATATTTCCGCATGGTCGGCATTGAGATATATCCCGTGAATACCGATGAGTACAAATATCTCCATGAATGCGGTGTTGACTATGTTACGGTCTTTCAGGAGACTTATGACAGCGACCGCTATGAACAGCTTCACCTGATGGGACACAAGCGTGTATGGCCTTATCGTTTCGAGGCGCAGGAACGTGCGCTGATGGCAGGCATGAGAGGTGTTGCAGGTTCGGCTCTGCTGGGCCTTTCCGATTTCAGAAAGGATGCCCTTGCAAGTGCGCTCCATATGTACTTCCTGCAAAGGAAATATCCTCATGCCGAGATATCCCTGTCATGTCCCCGACTCCGCCCTATTGTAAATAATGAAAAGATAGACCCTCTTGACGTTCATGAGAGACAGCTTTGTCAGGTTCTCTGCGCTTACCGTATATTTATGCCGTTCTGCGGAATAACAGTATCATCCCGTGAAAGCGAACAGTTCCGCAACGGAATAGTGAAAATTGCCGCTACCAAAGTTTCGGCAGGCGTTTCAACGGGTGTCGGTGACCACGAAAGCAAGTACACGGGAAAGGAGAGCGATTCAGCCGAGGGCGACGAACAGTTTGAAATTGCCGACGGACGCAGTTTCGACAAGATGTATAAGGATATGTCCGACGAAGGCTTACAGCCTGTGCTGAACGATTATCTCTATGTCTGATA
Organism: Oscillospiraceae bacterium; assembly: GCA_016303195.1. GTDB lineage: Bacteria > Bacillota > Clostridia > Oscillospirales > Ruminococcaceae > Ruminococcus. Next base: position 9,142 of record JAEDMD010000050.1, read on the forward strand.
TCATTTGCGTCACTGACAGAAAGACCTGCTGTGAGGACTTCCTCACACGTATCGAAAGAATAGCGGAGCTGAACCCGAAAGCCATAGTTCTCAGGGCGAAGGAGCTTACCTGCGGTGAATATAAGGCTCTTGCGGAAAAGGTGACAGAGATATGCGGAAAGTACGGTACTGAGTGCATTCTCCATAATTTCGCAGATACAGCGCTGGAACTTGCTCATCCGAAGATCCATCTGCCCCTGCCCGTACTCCGTGAGATGAGTGAGGAGGATAAGACGAAGTTCCGCATTATAGGCAGTTCATGCCATTCTCCCGACGAAGCAGTGGAAGCGGAAAGTCTCGGTGCGGCATATATAATGGCAGGTCATGTATTCGCTACCGACTGCAAAAAGGGGCTTCCTCCCCGTGGGCTTGATTTCCTGAAAGCTGTCTGTGAAAGTGTTGATATCCCTGTGTATGCCATAGGCGGTATCTCTGTCGAAAACATAGACGATGTACGCAAAGCAGGAGCGGCAGGCGGATGCATCATGAGCGGACTTATGAGCTGTCCGAAAGAAAAACTCAGGGAGATCATCGGATAGCAGAAATCAGAAAATAGAAAGCAGTTTGTAGGGACGGCCATTGGCCGTCCTCGGATAACCAAACAAGGACAGAACCATTGTAGGGGAGGCCGCCCTCGGCCTCCCGTTGTTCCCACAACACAAAATCAAAAATGGAGGTAAAAATGCAGTTCAATAAAAATATGCTGAAACTTTACGCTGTCACCGACAGAACATGGCTGGGCGGAAGAAGTCTCGAAGAAGCCGTGGAACAGGCTATACTCGGCGGTGTTACCTGCGTTCAGCTTCGTGAAAAGGATATGGACGATGATGAACTTATCGAGGAGGCTTCAAAGCTGGCTGAGATATGCCACAGGCACAATGTTCCCCTCATCGTCAACGATAACTTCATCGCCGCTATGAAAAGCGGTGCGGACGGTGTTCATGTAGGCATCGAGGACGCTCCTGTAAAGGAGATAAGGCGCATAGCAGGGGAGAACTTCATCATCGGCGCAACTGCAAAAACTGTTGAGCAGGCGAAACGTGCCGAGGCTGAGGGAGCTGACTATCTGGGTGTGGGAGCGGTTTTTCCGTCGCCTACAAAGAAGAATGCCCTGCGTATAACTCCCGATATGCTCCGTGAGATATGTTCAAGTGTGAAGATACCTGCTGTTGCCATTGGCGGTATAAGTCATGATAACGTCCGTGAGATAAAAGACTGCGGACAGGTCGGGATCGCTGTTGTATCGGCTGTATTTGCCGCTGAGGATATCAGAAAAGCCGCAGAAGAACTGCTTCTGAGCGAATGAATCATAGTGAACGTCAGATCATTCTTGGCGTTCATTTTTTTTTTACGATAATGTTCTGTTTGCGTGGTTATTCTTTGCGTGGTTATTCGAGGACGGCCAATGGCCGTCCCTACAAACAGGGCAACAGCATTTACTTTTTGTGGTAAGGCATATTTCTTGAGAAACGTCCGTAAA
>JAEDMD010000051.1 GCA_016303195.1 Oscillospiraceae bacterium
AAAGGTTTTCCCCCGATAATTACATATAAAGCTGCTATATGAGTACCGCCCTTATCGGGAGTTTTAGTGTCAATAAATATGATTCGCCTATGTTTATTCTGCCGCTTCCTCAGCAGGTGCGGATTCTTCTTCTGTTGCAGGCTCAGCGCTTTCCTCGGAAGTTTCCTCCGCATTTTCAGCATTGGCATCGTTTCCGCCTGTGGTATAACCGACAGGTGCAGACGGAGTTTCAGTCTCGTCCTCGCCTGCCTGAATGTAATCCTCGCCGTTCTTATAAAGTGTTACAATGAATCCGTCAACATTATTGCCCGAAATATCATACTTCTTGCCGGCAGGAACAGGCACATTCGTACTGCCTGATGACATATCAGCAGGAACATAATAAATTTCGTAGTTCTTGCCCTCATCGTCGGTGAATTCCATATGATGCTCACCGTAAACGAACTGGCTTATAAGTGTGATATATTCCTCCAGACAGAGGTTGTTCTTCAGCATATAGTAAGCGTGTGGCTTACCTACATAGCGGAAATGCCACGGCTCAGGCTGTATCTTGGTCAGATCGGTCTTATCTTCCTTATAACGCTCGATAAAACCATATTTGTAGCAGTTGGCGTTTATCCATGCATAGTCGCCTGTGCCCTGATAATCGCCTGTAACTGTCTCGGTAAGGTCAAAGGCATAACCTGTTTCATGCTCGCTGAAACCCGGCTTTGCAACTCTTGTGGAATCCTCAGAACCGGTCATTGCAAGGTCTTCCTCATAAAGCTGCTGCTGGAACTCGGTTGTTCTGTATGAACCGTATATCTGTACAGTATCGTTATTGTATTCCTTATAGAAAGCATCAAGCATCTTCACCATAGGATCGTAGACATTGCGGAGTATGGTATACTCATAGTCCACAACCGAAAAGCTCTCAACGTTATTTCTCTCGTTCATTGCGGCGATCCCGATAAGATCCTCTCCGCCGCTGAAATACTGGTGGTCATTGTTTACAAGGATGAGATCGCCCTTATAAACTTCCTGATTGTCGATGGATATATCCTCAAAAACGGTCTTTGACGGGTCAGCCTTGTCTGCTTCCAGCTTGGCTTCCTCAAGATCGGTATTATCAATAAAATTCGATGGTTCTACCAGCTTTGATCTGTCCACAGCGCCCTTGATGAAATATCCGCAAGTACCTGCGATAGCGAGACTGAGTATAAGATCTATAAAGGCCCTGCCTTTTTTGTAGCTTGCAGCTTTGCTGTCGTTCTTAGCCATAAAAGAAAACCTTCCATTCTGCCGCACACAGCGGCTTATTTCTGCGTATATGCATACAATAGTATTATACCACAAATGCTGTAAAAATTCACCAATAAAAATAAAGATTTGTACAGGTGCAGTAAAATTCAACACAGCACCGCCGAATATTTGTGCGATTTTCTGTAAACAGCCCGATTCGGCAATATGCAAAATCAGGTTCGTTTCTTCGCCGTTTTTGTTTATATTTACAGATATATAATTATGATATTGCACGTATCGTTAAATATATACAATTTGCCTCTTATAAATAGCACTGTATTGCACAATTTTCGGGAAAACACTTGAAATAAAAGTCGGAAAATGATATAATATAAATAGTGAAAAAGCCGCCTTTTATGGCTGTTTTGACTGCACTGCTCTCATTGCCTTGCAGTTGTGCAGGTCATCTCTAAAAATCTTATTCAATGCCAACTTTTTACGGCACTTCGACTGAGTTTTTTAGAGGCGGCCTGTATTTCACCTGAGCGCATGATATGTGCTGCCTTTTTTTCTCCCGATATCTCACTTCCCCGTGTGATGTCAGAAGATCAGGATTATATTAGTGCGCCGTTTTTAAGGAGTGATTTTCTATGAAATGCCCACATTGCGGAACCGAAAATCAGTCTGGATTCAAGTTTTGTGTTAAATGCGGTAGGAATATCAAGGATCTTAAAAGTGTGAATATGGATCAGGTCGGAATGAACGGCTACTACTCCGAAGGCGAATCCCGTTTCGGAAAATTCACCATCGGCGGCGGTACTTTCAAAGTCAATGACCATCCCCGATCCACCCCTTCCAATGACCTTGCTCCGCCGAACGGACTTCAGAAAACTCAATCTGAAAACTACATCGCAGATAGTGACGAGCCTTTTATCCCAAAGCTCAGCGCAGACAGAGTGTCTCTCCCTGAGGAGATCCGCCATCCGTCCCAACAGCCTGCACACGGTAATATGTCTCAGAATTTCTATGAGCCTCCATATCCACAGCAGCAAATAAGACAGATGCAGCCACAGTCTTATCCGCAGCAGAATATGCCGCAGATGAACGGTATTCCTCAGCAGCAGATGTACCAACAGCCCCCCGTTGTAGGTTATGACCAGAACGGTTTGCCTGTCTACGGCCAGCCTGCAATGTATCAGCAGCCACAATTCCTCGGCTATGACCAGAACGGACTCCCCGTTTACAGTCAGCCTGTGATGTATCAGCAGCCTCAGTTCCTCGGCTATGACCAGAACGGACTCCCCGTTTACAGTCAGCCTGTGATGTACCAGCAGCCGCAGATCATCGGCTATGACCAGAACGGTTTGCCTGTCTATGGACAAATGCCACAGTATCAGAATACACCTGCACAGCAGAATATGCCCCAACAGCCCGAAAGCCTAATGCAGGGTATCCCTCAGGCGGCTCCGCCTCCGATGCCCGAACCTGAACCCGCTCCCATCCGACAGGAGGAGGAGAAAAGGGTAGACGTTCCCGACGATTTCTGGGAATTCTTCGACGGCGGCAAGGCTACTAAGCATAAGGATACCTCCGAGGATGATTTCTTCGGCAAACACAGCAGTGGTATGAATGATCTGAACGGAAATAAGAGCAAGGACATCAATCGTCTTAAACGTTCTGAGAATAAGCGTAACGACTATATGAGCGACCTTCCCATTGCAGACGCTTCAAAACTCAGACCTAATGATTCTGATAAGTTCAACCGTATGTATATGCGTAAGACCGATATGGCAGATGCAAGCCAGCTTGAATTCAACCAACAGAAAAAAACGCAGGACAAAATGAGAGTTACAGGAGAGGTAAGTGCCGATTCTCTTGTAAAAAAACAGGATGGTCTAAGAAGGAACATGATGGGAAGCGCAGGAGAGGCTGACGCAGATCAGCTTGTGACCTTTGTTCATGAACACAAACAGGCCATGATGGCACAGGCAAACCATGCTGTTGAAGCTATGCCGTCAAGGAAAAAGACCTATAACGATCTTATTGACGAGATAGAACTGCCCGAAAATATGAAGGCTAAAAAGACAGTGCGGACTGAAACGGTTGAAATACCTGCACTTCCTGAATTACAGGACCTTTTCTCGCAGGGCTGACCCGTTTATGAGGATGATCCAAAAGATCAAACGCAGCAAAATTTTTAACATTAAGGAATAGGTTACAATGAAGAAGTTTTTAGAGGAATTCAAGGCATTTGCACTCAAGGGCAACGTAATGGATATGGCTATCGGTGTTATCATCGGTGCTGCTTTCGGTAATATCGTAAGCGCACTCACAGATAACTTCATCAATCCGCTTATCGCTGTTATAACAGGCGGCGCTGAGAAAGATGAGAACGGCGTTATGCAGCTCGTCGGCGGTAAGTTCACAATCAACGGTGTTGATTTCAATTACGGCGCATTCCTTTCAGCAGTTCTGAATTTCCTCATCATCGCTCTTATTCTTTTCTGCCTCCTCAAGGCTGTAAACAAGGCTATGTCCATCGGTAAGAAGAAGGAAGAAGAAAAGCCTGCTGAGCCTACAAAGGAAGAAGTTCTCCTCACAGAGATCAGAGACCTCCTCAAGGAAAAGAACTAAGCTATACTTATTAAACAATACCTGCCACAGGTAAACATAGCCCCCGAAATAACGGGGACACTCTTACAAAAGTTTTTACGCATGATAATGAGGGAGATCCTTTTTCAAAAGGGTTTCCCTCAAATTTTTTGTTTTAATTTCAAAATAAATTCGGGGAAGAACCTTTCATAAGAAAAGTTTTCCCCGATAATTTCATATACCTATTATACGTTTTTATAACATTTCGATGTGATTCGGGTCACGTGGCTGAGGTGGTATCGGATTCGGTGCAGGGCCGTATTTATTCGCCTTTGCACTTGGAAGCACTGTCATTACAAACAATGCAACAACTCCTATAAATCCGAAAACGATAAGAAATACCGTCAGTCCGCTCGCTCCTACATCGTGAAGTCTTCTCACAAATAAGGCTATGGACGGGACAAGCAATGCACAAATAGCTACGATCACTACTACAACTATCGCCATCTGCATAAAATACGAACTCAGGCTTAATGAATCATTCAGTATAAAGCAGGTCACTGCTGCAAAGAAAATCAATGCAAAAGTAATGATGCCCGAAAAAAGATTTGCAAACCAGTATTCCGAACGTGTAGACCGTCCCGAAAAATTGGCATAATTCTTGAAAAACAGCTTCACAGCCTCGGTCATGTTGCAGTATCTCGGATTGTCCATCGTCTGGTTAAATTCCGCCGAAGAAACATCCCTTTGGAGAGGCGAAGCATAGCCATACCCCTGCTGATCGTAGCCGTACTGCTGGTTAACATCCCCTTGCTGACCATAGCCGTACTGCTGGTTGCCATACCCCTGCTGACCGTAGCCGTACTGCTGGTTGCCATCCCCTTGCTGACCGTAGCCGTACTGCCGGTAGTCATACCCCTGCTGACTGTTGATATCCTGCATTTCAGGCTCCTGATGTTTATTGAGATCAATTGCACTTTCGACAGGAGCGCCGCATTCTTCGCAGAAATGAGCGCCTGCCTTGATCTCGTACCCACAATATTTACACTTCATATGTGTACCCCCTTTATCATTATGGTGATTATATATTACCACAAACCAGCAATTATGTCAAGATTGCACGAAATATTTTTTTGATTTGCAATGTTATTATTCTATCCACAAATTGTAAATAGATTTTTCATGTTGTTTATCCGCATATCTCCACAATTGCTTCTGCCATTATTTCCGCATTTTTCAGCAGATTCTCAATGGTGATGAACTCATTCGGCGAATGCATCCTGCCGTCTTCGTTGGGAAATTCCGCACCAAAGGCAACTCCGCCCTCGATCTCATGAACATATGTGCCGCCCCCGATGGCTATACAGCGTCCTTTATCGCCTGTAACACGCTCATAGACACGGAGAAGTGACTGAACGAACGGGCTGTTTTCATCAGTGAGATGCGGCTCAACTCCCTCGCAGGAATCGATCTCAAAGCCTGCCTCACGGAGTTTTCCGCAGATAATATCGCTTATTTCATCCTTTTTGCGGTCAAGAGGGAAGCGGATGTCGATACCGCCGCAAAGTCTGCCGTTTTCCGTGTTCAGCATAGTCAGCACACAGGTCATTCTTCCCGATATATCGTCACTGAAGCCAAGTCCGCATGAAGCGCCGTTAGTTTCGCCGTGTTGAAAAAGCAGATTCAGCGCTTTCATTTCATCAATTGCCATCATTCCCGATGCGAGAAATTTCGTGATGGCATTATTGCCCTTTTCGGGAGTTGAAGCATGAGCAGACACACCCTTGATTATCTCCACAGATTCGGTGATTTCCGTTATCGGCTCGGTGCTTCCGTCCGAATTTACACTGACTCCGCAGCCCTTTTTCGGGTCAAACACAGACCTGATCTCACAGCTTGACGGAACGGCATTTATGACCGTACCTGCCTTTATCTCCCACGGATGCTCCCACGCTGTCGAGAAGTAAACTCTCAGCATACCCTTTTCGCCGTTGATAACGGGATATTCGCCGTCGGGAGTGAATATCATCGGCGGAAGTTTGCGCTTTTTGCGATAATATGCAAGGTCAGCAGAGCCGTTTTCCTCGTTAGTGCCGAATATAAGGCGAACGCCCTTTTTCAGCGGGATACCCAGCTCTTTGACGGCTTTAACTGCATAAAATGCCGCAACGGCAGGACCTTTGTCGTCAATAGCGCCACGGCCCACAAGTTTTCCGTCATCCTCGGTCAGTGTGAACGGGTCTGCATCCCAGCCTTCGCCAACAGGAACAACGTCCAGATGGGTGAGTATACCAAGCTGAGGATCGTCGAAACTGATATCAGCCGAACCTGCATAATTGTTGACATTCTCAACGATAAGCCCCGATCCTTCGCATTTTTTCAGCATGAACTCCAGCGCCCTTGCAGGCTCTTTTCCAAAAAGGAAGCCCTCCTCGGCATCGCCCTGAACGCTTGGTATCGCTACCAGTTCACGAAGCAGACCGATCATTTCCTGCTTATGCTCGTTGAGATAATTTCTGATATTGGACATAATAACCTCCGAATTCCTATTTTTTCCCCCATAAAATAATATTATAACGGCGCATATCCGCCGATATTTCAGAATATAAACAAAAAACCGCAGTAAAAATACTGCGGTCAATTGCGCACGGACATAGCCGCACTAAGAAAGAAAGGATAAATATGAATTGAATTATTCAGTAAATAATAGCCTTTTCAGTCTGTTTATCGAAAATATTAATTATATTCTCAGTTTACGATAGCCTTCTCAGTTTCCTTATCGAAGATATGGATTCTGTTAGGATCGATAGCAACACTGATAGTATCACCAGGTCTTGCTGTTGATCTTGGGCTAACTCTTGCTGTGAGCGGAATACCCTCACATACGAGATAGAGGTATGTCTCAGCGCCCATCATTTCAGTGATCTCAACGTCAGCGTTGATAACACCTGTTGTAGCGTTAGAAAGGTACATTTCCTCATCATGGATAGACTCAGGACGTACACCGAGGATGATCTCCTTGTTTACGTATCTGCCGAGGTTCTCGTTAACCTTTGACTCAGGAACGATGATCTGGTATACCTGACCTCTGTTTGAGCCGAACTCAACAACGTACTGGCCGTATTCTTCTCTGAGAACAGCGTCTACGAAGTTCATCTGAGGTGAACCGAGGAATCCTGCAACGAACTTGTTAACAGGGTTCTCATAGAGGTTCTGAGGAGTATCGACCTGCTGAACGAAACCGTCCTTCATACAAACGATTCTGTCGCCCATGGTCATAGCCTCAGTCTGGTCATGAGTTACGTAGATGAATGTAGTACCGAGCTTCTTGTGGATCTTTGAGATCTCGGTTCTCATCTGCGCACGGAGCTTAGCATCGAGGTTTGAGAGAGGCTCGTCGAGAAGGAATACCTTAGGTGAACGAACGATAGCACGACCAAGAGCAACTCTCTGACGCTGACCACCTGACATAGCCTTTGGCTTTCTGTCGAGGAGGTGTGAAAGGTCGAGGATCTTAGCAGCCTCGTTAACCTTTCTCTCGATCTCGTCCTTAGGAACCTTACGGAGTTTAAGACCGAAAGCCATGTTATCGAATACAGTCATATGTGGGTAAAGAGCATAGTTCTGGAAAACCATTGCTATATCTCTGTCCTTAGGTGCGATATCATTAACGAGACGGTCGCCGATGTAGAGTTCGCCCTCTGAGATTTCCTCAAGACCTGCGATCATTCTGAGGGTGGTTGACTTACCGCAACCAGAAGGTCCTACAAGAACGATAAATTCCTTATCTCTGATCTCAAGATTTACATCAGTAACAGCAACAACGCCGCCCGGATATTTTTTATAAATGCCTTTAAGTGTTAAACCTGCCATTTAAATCCAGTCCTCCAGTTTAAATTTTTTTCTGACAATGTTTTATCATAACCGTTTTGGTACAATAATATGATATCAAATTTCAAACAATATTTCAAGTGGTCAAATAGCCAAATTTCGATTGTCTTGTTTATTTAGTTTGCCGAGAAAAAATCGTCTTTGATTGTTAAAAGCACATCAAAGTCAATTGGAGTGAACATTTGCTTGATATCTTTAGGCAATAAGCACATACATTTTCCTGATGCGAGATTTTCGGGCAATAAAAATCCGCCGAGAGAAATTCTTTTCAGATTTTCAACATGATTTCCGACAGCCGCAAACATTCTTTTCACCTGATGGTACATTCCTTCGTGAAGCTCGATAAATGCCAGTTTATCGCTCTTTTCCGACTTTTTCACTTTACACGGCGAACAAGCCTCGCCATTTGCAAGAACAATGCCCTTTGCGAACTTTTCAACATATTCCTGTTCAAAAGGCCTTGAAAGTTCAGCGATATAAACTTTGGATATATGGCTATTAGGTGAACATATACGGTGTGCCAGTTCGCCGTCATCGGTTATGAGCAATGCTCCTGTGGAATCCTTGTCGAGCCTTCCCGCAGGAAACATCCCCTTTGTACGCATATCGTCGGGAACAAGTTTCAGCACCGATTCGCCGTCGTTATCATTGGTGGATGAGACATACCCCTTTGGCTTGTTCAGCAGAATATAGCTGAAACGGCTTGCAGAAAGTTCTCTGCCGCAGACATTTACTGTGTCAGAATCTTCATTGATCTTCGTGTCCGATTTCTTCACAACTGCGCCGTTTACCGAAACAGAGCCTTTTGCACAAAGCTGTCTGATCTGTGTCCGTGTGTATTCGGTGCGTTCGGAAATAAATTTGTCGAGCCGCATCATGGGCGACACTCCTTTATTATAATTATAGCATTGATGGAGATACTCACGAATATAATGTATAAAAAACTATTCAGGAGACCGCCATGAAAAAAATAACATTTTTACTTGCTGCCGCCGCTGTAACCGCCGCCGCAGTCATTGCCATACGCTTGATCGATTCAAAAAACGACGAACCTGAGGAGGTTTTCGTGCCTGCTTCCACCGTCAGCGAAAGGCTTGATTATTTCGCATCCCACGGCTGGGAAACCGTCGAAACAGGGGAGAAGTCGGTAACTATCCCAACTGTTTTCTCCGAGGAATACGAAGAATATGCCCGAATCCAGGACAGACAGGGGCTTCCGCTCCGTCATTTTGCAGGCAGGAACGGAACTCTCTACATTTTCGAGGTGAAGAACTATTCTCCCGAAAACCGACGGCTTCTTGCGGAACTTCTCGTCTGTGACGGGATAGCCGCCGCTTCTATGGTTTACAGCGAGGACGGTGAAACTGTCAGAATGCCCGTACAATAGGGAGAATTTGCATAGGGGCGGATAATATCCGCCCCTTCTTTCCGAGCATAAAACTCACTCTATCTCGCTTATCTTTGCGACAAAGCTGGCTGTATCGGTGAAATCCTCATAAACCGAGGCAAAACGTATGTATGCTATCGGATCAAGGTCACGGAGCTTATTCAGCACAAGTTCGCCTATTTCCTTAGACCGTGCAATGGTTTTCAGCGCATTGGCATAGTAGTTCTCAACATAATCGGCTATTTCCGAAACCTGATCTATGGTAACGGGACGCTTCTTTATGGCTGAGAAAATGCCTGTTATCAGCTTATTCCTGTCGAACGGCTGGAAACTGCCGTCACGTTTTTCCACCATCAGCAGGGGCATTTCTATGACCTCATATGTGGTGAATCTTCCATGACATTTTATACATTCCCTGCGGCGGCGTATCCTGTCATCGGCAGGGCGAGAATCTATTACTTTTGAATCATTGAAATTGCAAAACGGACAGTTCATATTTGTTTCTCCCTGTTGTACGGCTCAGTCATTTTCTGGATGGCATTGTAGCTTGAAACAAGATCACTGATGCCATTGAAGCCGCTTCTGTATAATTCGAGGACAACCGAACAGTCAGGATTAAGCTCTGCCAGTTTCCCGAAAAATTGCCTGAAATTGAATCTTCCTCTGCCTATGAGGAGGCAATCGCCCATTTCTCCTGAATCACTTATATGCACATGGGATATCTTATCGCCTGCCGCATCCAGAAAGCTCATGGGATTTTCACCTGCACGGACTGCCTGTTTTGTGTCCAGAACGAAGGCAAACTCATTTCCCAGCTTGCCTGCGATATCCTTGATAAAAGCCGAATTTGCGCTCTTGCACCTTGAAACATTCTCAACTGCAACGGTTACACCGAATTCCCTGCCGAGGCGGAACAGTTTTGAATACCGCTCGCAGTAAAGCTCGGTATTCAGCGTAGAAGCAGGTTTACCGCCGTGAAAGACAAATATATCCGCTCCGACGATGTTCATAAATCGGAAGTACAGCTTGTAATATTCCAGTATATCGTTCAATCTCCGCTCATAGGGCGAGAAGAACATCATAGTCTCCATCTCACTTGTGAAAGGGTGAACGGAAGCACATCTTACATCGAAGCGCTTCAGAAGCCCTGCCATTCCGTGAGCGAAGCCTTTTTTCAGCTCGGAGTGGGTATTGATGAACAATTCAACGCAGGAAACACCGTTTACCGCCAGTTCATATAAACTTTCCTCTATCGGCTTCGGATACAGACAAGCTGTCGAAACTCCTGCTGTCATTCATCTTCCTCCTTTGATTTTCTTAAAATTATTATACCTTGAATTATCAATATTGTCAAGGCAGGTTTTCAGAACATACGCAGATCAATTTTTATTGTTTTGTAGGGACGGCCATTGGCCGTCCTTTGATTCCCAAATAAATTCGCTGAAACCA